>NZ_JBITPN010000019.1:0-257899 GCF_050467985.1 Brevibacillus sp. NRS-1366
ATGTGTTCGGAAACAAAGCATTCCGAACCTAATCACCGGAACTTTCCTGGCAGAATCCGATCGAGGATCTCCCGCAAATCTTCTTTGTGATCCAATTTACGGCCAATGTAGTAGCCGGTTCCGATAAACACAACAAACACCAGTGTATCCCAAAAACCGACTAGAAGGTAGATGATACCGAAAAAAAGTCCGGCAATAACCCCCATTAGCTTCCCCTTATGCTCCCACAATAACTCCCATAACATGGCGTTCACCTTCTATTCCACACGCTTGCGAGCCGCGTAGTTTTCTTGCTGAGCCACTTCCGTAACAACGACTGCCACTTCGGAAATCACGACACCAGCAATTCCTTCCACTTGCTCCTTTACGCCAGCCTGCAACTGTTGCGTCAATTCTGGCAAAGGTGTTTCCCCGTCTACGGAGATACGCAATGTAATGATATTGCCACTTTCCAACGCTTTTACAGTAGTCTTCATATCACGGACACCTTTTACCCGTCTAGCAGCACGTTCAGTGATCGTTTGGATTGTTTGGATCGTGATGTTGACCTCACCCAAATCATTACGTTGACGGATACCACGTTCCACTTTTGGCTTATTGGATCGGAAGGAACTGAAAAAGAAACGAAGGCTGACAACGAGGAAAATAATCGCAACGACGAGATACGTGATGTTGGTTCCAGCTAACATTTGATCTACGTAAGGAGAAAATACCTCAGGCGAGATCCAACCGCTGAAAGCGGTAATAGCGATGCAGGACAAAATAATCAGGGCAAAGCTGTAAATCGTTAAAATAAAGCGGTCAAACAAATTCACATGCATCTCTCCTTAAAGCCAAGTTTGCCCAAGAAGACAAACAAGGCATCTACAAGGCTTCGAAGTGTATACAATCAAAGACTGCTTCTCATACAGTCGCTCATCACTGTGTAGACCTCGATAGAGGTTTTTCATACAGATAGGAATTTATAAAATTCCTATCCAGTATAAGTGCAACCGCGGTTCCGCCAAAGGCATGGCGTAGCCAGGTTTTCTAATGAGGAAAAATGCCCCCTGTTAGTAGGGGGCATCCATCCGCAGCATGTTAACGGACGCGCTGATAATCTTCTACCGTAGCAGGCGCTGGCGCTTTTTCTTCGGCTTTCAGCTCTACATCGACGATATGTACGTTTACTTCCACTACAGACAGTCCCGTCATGCCCTCGATGGCATTACGCACACTATCTTGAATATTTCGAGCGACATCCGGAATGCGGTGTCCATATTTGACGATAATGGAGACATCAACAGCAGCCTCACGGGAACCCACTTCTACGCGAACCCCGCGCGCTATATTTTTACGGCCCAATCGTTCAGCTATTTCTCCTACGAAACCGCCGCTCATTTGTGCTACCCCTTCTACCTCGGACGCAGCCATACCAGCGATCACTTCCAACACTTCGGGAGCGATCTGGACCTTTCCCAGTTCCGTTCTATCTAAATCTGGAGTAAACTCTTCCATGCTTCGCACCTCCCTTTAGATTTGTATTTCATTATAGCAAGAGCACCGTTTTTTTACAAATCAGCTCTTATTCGCCGTCAAGATTCAAATCGTACAGCTCCAAAAACTTGGTATCAAAGTGACCGCTGACAAACACTTCGTGCTCCAATACTTTTAAATGGAATGGAATCGTTGTCGTAATCCCTTCGACCACAAATTCTCCAAGTGCCCGCTTCATCCGCTCAATCGCTTCATCGCGGTCCTTGCCCCACACGATCAGCTTGGCAATCATGGAATCGTAGTATGGCGGAATGGAGTAGCCAGCATACGCTGCGCTGTCAACACGCACACCAAATCCACCTGGCGCCAAGTATTCAGTGATTCGTCCCGGGGACGGCATGAAGTTCTTTGCCGGGTTTTCTGCATTGATCCGGCATTCCATTGCCCAACCGTCTAGCTGAATATCTTCCTGCTCAAAGGAAAGAGGTTGTCCGTAAGCAACGGTCAGTTGTTCTTTGATCAGATCGATACCCGTAACAAGCTCCGTAACCGGATGTTCTACCTGGATACGCGTGTTCATTTCCATGAAGTAAAATTGTCCGTGTTTGTCCAACAAGAACTCTACTGTACCTGCTCCATGATAGGAAACGGCTTTGGCAGCAGCAACAGCGGCTTCCCCCATTTGCTTGCGTGTCTCTTCGCTCAAGGCAGGGGATGGCGCCTCTTCAATCAGCTTTTGGTGACGGCGTTGAATCGAGCAATCACGCTCGCCCAAATAAACGGCATTGCCGTGCTTGTCAGCCATGATCTGAATTTCCACGTGTCGCGGGCCTTCTACGAACTTCTCCAAATAGACGCCTGCATTGCCAAACGCTGTTTTGGCCTCATTCTGTGCTTGGCGAATCGCCTTTTCCAGATCTTCGTCATCGACTGCTACACGCATACCACGGCCGCCGCCGCCAGCAGTCGCCTTGACCATGACTGGATATCCGATTTCATTCGCAGTTTTGATCGCGTCAGCAACGTCTTCAATCAAGCCTTCCGTACCAGGTACAGTTGGTACTCCGGCTGTCTTCATCGTATCTTTTGCTGTTGACTTGTCACCCATTTTCACGATCGCTTCAGGATCTGGTCCAATAAAGGTGATGTTGCATGCCGCACAAATCTCAGCAAAGTCAGCATTCTCAGCTAGGAAGCCGTAGCCTGGATGGATAGCGTCAGCACCCACCTTGGTCGCTACGCTCATGATGTTTGCTATATTTAAATAGCTTTCTTTGGATGCCTTTGGACCAATACAGTAGGCTTCGTCGGCCAGTTTAACGTGAAGCGCGTCACGATCCGCTTCGGAGTAGACGGCGACCGTACGAATGCCCAGCTCGCGGCATGCACGGATGACCCGCACCGCAATCTCCCCGCGATTGGCAATCAATACTTTTTGAAACATTCCGCTCTCCTCCACCTTATTCTGGCTTCACCAAAAACAATGGTTGACCGTATTCAACCAATTGGCCTTCTTCGACGAGTACTTTTACAATCTCACCGGTTACTTCTGCTTCGATCTCGTTAAACAGCTTCATCGCTTCCACGATACAAACTACCTTGCTTGCATTCACCTTATCGCCTGCTTGTACATAAGCTGGTTTGCCAGGTTCTGGTGCGCTATAGAAGGTTCCCACCATCGGGGAGACAATTTTGTGCAGATTTACATCGTCTGCCACTGCAGCTACAGGCGCTGCTTTTGACGCTTCTGCCACAACAGGAGCAGCCGTTGCTACCGCTGTAGGCGCTACCGCTACTGGCGCTGCTGCTGGAGCTTGTACAACGGGTTGAGCAACAACCACTGTTTCTGTGCCACTGGATTTTTTCAGGGTAACTTTTGCCCCTTCTGTTTCCAGTTTGAATTCGTTAATGGAAGATTGATCAATCAACTTAATAATTTCTCGGATTTCATGAATTTTCATTACGAACAAGCACTCCTTCGTTTGTTTCAATCAAGGTTCAGGGAGTCATATATGTATCCTTTTGGCAAACCATAAATCCATGGTAGCCTGTTGCCTAGATGACGTCAAGAAAGGATTTCCCCTCTTCTTTTCCAGAAGAAGCGAGGAAATCCTTACCATCATGCCCGTTTCGGGTGCCACTTATAACGAGAATTCGATCTGGTAATCCATAGACAAAAACTCAAGATGCATGAAACTTGACGTTAATATTCGTAGCCGGTACATTCATATGCTGTTTGACCCCAGCGATGATTTCTACTGCTTCATTCGCACTCAATTTTTCTTTTTGCACAATAACCGTTACTTTATCACCCTGTACAAATACAACTGCGTCCTGATAGCCACTCGCTTTTAACATTTCTTCCACATTCATCGTAGCATTGTCCTGGGTTGACAGTTCCTCGTATTTGGCTTTGGCCTCGGCTACTGCCTGTGGAGTGGAGTCTGCATTGCTCATAATGGCAAGCTGTTCATCTTTTTGCTGTTGTACCTGTGCTTCTCTCTTCATTTTGTAGCCTTGGAAAACTTCACTCGGGGTATCCGCTACTGGAACTACTGCAGTTCCTGCTGTCTGCGTTGCTACATCGGGGGTAGCTGCCGGTGTATCGGTTGGCTGTGCCGCCTGTTCCTTGTTGTCGTTTTTGCCATTGACAGGAGTTGCTTTCGGTGCAGGGTCCACTTGCTTAGACTCAACAACGACACCAGAGATTTGTTCCTGTTTCTGCACAGCCGGCTGATTTCCCGAGGTGGGCACTTGGTCTTGTGGCCCCTTCACCAAATAGTAACCGGAAAGAACTACCATGACAGCCAGCATCGTCAACAACCACACTGTTTGTTTCCGCAGAATCATTTGCCATTACCTCCTACCCTTTTTTGGGCAAAATGGATATTTTGTAAGCGGGAACATCTAAAACCTTTTGAACAGCTTCGGTGATCCACGCTTTCACCTGGATGTTATCAGCACCCTTTGCTACCACCAGGACGCCGCGAACGCGAGGCTTCAGCGTTTTCACGACGACGGGTTGATCTTGCTTGCCGCCTTGCACAATGACCAACTGTTCATCTCGGGACTGCTCATTTTGGTTGCGCGTAGCCTTTTCTTTGTCCATTTCCTGATTGGTAGAGGAGCGAATGTTGCGGTTTTTTTCGACAACCAGCTCCGGCGTTGATTCCAGGTTGACCATGACGTCAACACCCCCAACCCCGACCACGCCTCCCAAAATATCCCGCAGCTGCGACTCGTAGATGTTCTCGTATTCGGCGATGATGTCCGTAGCCGGTGAGCCACCCATTACTGCGGTGGACGAGTCGCCATTAGGCGGACCTGGTGCTTCATTCGTGGAGACACCAAATCCCAGCGGAGCCTGATCTTTTTCTACATGGAGAAAGTCTGTCAAGATCATGGCCGCAACACCGACTCCCAATATGACAATCAAGTAATGGAGCGGTTTCAGCTTTTTATTTCCACCATTGCCCTCCCATAGCTTCTTCAGCTTTTCCAGCATCTCTCTCACCTCGCTTTGCTCGGACACATCCGTTATTGTTTTTCTTTCGCGCGAATTTCGTCACGAACGACGACCTGATCTCTCGTCAATCCCCACTGCTCAGCTATATCATCAGAAATTCGCTCGAGCATCGGGTTGTTTTGCCGGGCTGCAGCTTCGATTTCCTGCCGGGGCTCCATGGTCGCCTTCTCGCCGAGATTAATTTCAACAGGTTGTATTGGCGTAACGGGTTTGATTGGATTTTGCCCTTCCTTTTGTTCTTGCACAGACCCACCGAGTACGAGCTCGATTCGTGCTAGCTTTGGCTGCTCTGAATCCTTCTTATTGACAACCACAGCCACTTCTTGCACTTCCACTCCATACGCTTCTTTTACCTGCGCCTTCACTCCAGCCTCCACCTGAGCCTGCACATAAGCCGTCATCTGTGCATCTTGCTGACCCAAGAGCTTGTCGGTTATCCGTTTCCACTCTGCATCCGCAGGCTTGTTCAACTGCTGCTGGTAGCGATCCAGCCGAAATGCGAGATCCTCCTGCGACAGGCTAAAAAGGGAAAAAACAGGAGAGATGATTGTCAACAGCAGGATCAGGCCCATTACCATCTTGACGTATCTCTGAAGTGTCGTATTGGGGAGGATCAGATCCAGAAAAGCTGCCAATAGGACGAGCAGGATGATTTTTTTCAGCCACAGAGTCAACCATGTCATCTGTATCACCTACCGAACCATCATTGAGATATTGCCCGCTGCGATAATGATGGTAATAGCCAGGAAGAACATGAGCCCAACTGTTGCCAGCGCCGCAAAGACGAACAAGAGACTTTTTCCAATCGTTCCGAGCGCGCTGATGATCGGGCTGTTTCCGAGCGGCTGCAGGACGGCGGAAGAAATGTTGTAGATCAGAGCCAGAACCAGAATTTTCAAGGCTGGAAATGCACACAGAATGATTAATATCATAACTCCGGCCAAGCCGACTGCATTTTTGACCAGGAGGGAAGCATTGAGGACAGTATCTGCCGCATCGGAAAACATGCGTCCTACAATGGGGATGAAGTTTCCGGTAATGTATTTGGCTGTTCGCAGGGTAACCCCATCCGTCACTGCCGAGGTCGCTCCCTGAATGGAAATGACCGCCAAGAAAATCGTCAGAAACGAACCGAGCACGCCCATAGCGATATTGCGTAGAAGCGTGGCAAGCTGCGTCACTTTGTACCTTTCAGAAAACAAGCTGACAATAGAGAGCATCGCTGAGAGAAACAACAACGGAAACACCACATAAGAGATCATCATGCCACTAATGTTGATCATGAAAATAATGAGAGGGTGAAACATGGTCGCTGTAGCTAGATTGCCAACGGACGCGAGCAGGGCGATAACGAGCGGGATCATGGCCAGCATGAAATCCGACATGTCTTCAATGGCTTCCTTGGCGTACGTGATTGCGACGTGGAAGCTGTTGATGGCCAGTACCATCAAAACGAGATAAGCAATGGAATACGCTACGGTTGAAACCGCGTTTCGCTCAAAAGCATTTTGCATGGTTTCCAGGATCATCGCAAACACGGTAATGATAATGATGGAGCTGAGCAGTTTGCCATTCATCAAAATCTCATGAAAAATGAATTTGCCCATGCCCTGCAGCACACCCGAAATACTGAATTCTCCTTGCTGCATGAGCAGTTGGACAAAGCCCTGTGATTTGATGTCGGGTAAGTAACCTTTGTAGTCTTTCTGCAGCTTTATCCAGTACTGCTCTACTCGTTCTAGCTGCAAGTGATCGACCTGCTGCGAAACAATCTGGTTGATCGGGTCAGCCGTGGGCGTCTTAGAAGCGAATACACTATCAAGCGGTAAAAACACGAGTAGGAACAAGACGAGGATCAACTTGCGTGTATGCGCCACGGACATCCCACCTCCCCTCATGCCGGCAACAAGTTGATTACTGTCTCAATAATAATTTGGATGATCGGCACAGCCATGACCAGAATCAGGACCTTCCCCGCCAGCTCGATCTTGGAGGCGATTGCTCCTTGACCTGCATCTCTGGTCATTTGTGCGCCGAATTCGGCGATGTAAGCAATTCCGATAATTTTTAGAATGGTCTCCAGAAACACGAGGTTCAAATCGGCCTGAACTGCCAGCCGCTCGAGAATACGGATCACTTCAGCTATCTTGCCAACGAGAAAGTAAAAGATGATAACTCCGCTAGCAATAGCCAAGAGGAAGGCGAACATCGGCTTTTGCTCCTTGATGACCAACGCGAGAATCGTAGCCACCAATCCGAGTCCGACGATTTGTACGATCTCCATCTGCAGCCCCTCCTCAGTTGAACAGGAAGACGCGTTTTACCTCGGTAAATAGATCGCCGATGTAGTGGGACACCATGTACAGGACGATGATGAACCCGACCAGCGTAGCCCAGTGCGCGATGTCTTCCTTGCCCGCCTGCTTCAGGACCGTATGCAGGATGGCTGTAATGAATCCTACTGCTCCGATCTGGAAAACAGGTGTCAAATCAAAATCCACTGTGAACACCTCGCCTTTAGAACATCAGGATGACGACCAGCAAACCACCCAGGAAACCGAGGCTCTTGTACATTTTTTCGTACTTTTCCTGTTCAGCTCGAGCTTCTTCCTCAAGGCCTCTTAGGTGGGTAACAGCAAGGCGCAAATGCTTTTCCTGGTCTTCCCGGTCGGATGACCCCAATACTTGCCCCAAGCTGGCCAGCACATCGCGCTCTTGCTTTCGCAGTGCCGTGTTCGTCCAAAGCTTGCCCATCGCCTGCCTGAGAGCATCCTCTGCGGATTGTGCTTTCTCCGTAATCAGAAGTTCCGCAGCCAAGAGGAACATCTTGCCCACGTCCTCCGAGACCCGATGCCCTACCTTTACAAAAGCGCGATGCAGCGGAGTCAGGCCGTACACGATTTCCGTCTCCAGCATCTGCAGAGCAACCAGCAAGGCTCGCAATTGAACGGGACGATAAGCGTAGTAGCGCCCGATCTGCCAGCCTACCATAGTAGCGGAAAATAGGATCAGTACCGCACCTATCACCTTGACCATGCTGCCTGCTCCTTTTTTAGCGGCTCCAAGCTTTGATCGTAGATGGCTTGAATCGTACCGACGCCCTTCGTTCGACTCAGGACGATGTAGCGGGAAAATGCTCCTTGTCGAATCAGATTCCCGAGCATCGGTCTCTTTGCGACCTCAGTCACATCTGCTCCATGGGCCGAGCAAATTACCGCTACTCCGGCATGGATCGCTTCCCATACGGCATCTCCGTCTTCAGGGCGCCCTACCTCGTCCACGATCAGAACATCAGGAGACATTGAACGAATCAGCATCATCATGCCGGCAGCTTTGGGGCAAGCATCCAGCACATCCGTTCTCGGCCCGACATCCCGCTGCGGCACTCCTTGCAGGCAACCAGCGAGCTCGGAACGCTCGTCCACAATCCCTACCTTACGACTCGAAGACCACTCGCTACCGTAACTGATAGACCTTGCCATGTCACGCAACAATGTGGTCTTTCCACACTGTGGTGGCGAGATGAGCAATGTGCTTTGCAAGACGCCATTCTCAAAGAGATACGGCAATACCTTTTGTGCTGCTCCTTTTTTCTCACGGGCAATCCGGATATTGAAGCTGGTGACGTCTCTTATTCCTTTCACCTCTCCCTTGTCCAGCACGACTTTACCCGCAATTCCGATACGATGACCGCCCACAACAGTGATGTAGCCCCGTTTCAGCTCTTCTTCCAATGCATACAAGGAGTGCTGGCTCACCTGGTTCAAGAGCTTGACTGCCTGTTCTTCGGTAAATACCCACCCTTGTTTTGAGATGGAAGTGAGCTGGCCCGCGGCTGTAACATAGCTGGTTTGTTGGCCGTAACGTATTTCCAAGGGCTGATTTTGCCGAAGCCGTATTTCTTCTAATTTCTCTCTAACCTCGGAGGGAAGGGCGCTGAGTATGCTGCGTACGGTTGGCGGTAAAATCGCCATGATCTCTCTCACGGCAGGTACCCTCCTTTTTGGGCTGGAGGTATCACCAGCCTTTGTCCACATTGACTTACCTCCATCCTATGCAGAGATGGACGAGATTTATGCTAAAAAATACGTGAAGGGATTGCTTGTACCAAAAAACAAAAAAGCTTGCTCTCGTAAAGTATAAAAACGAGAAGACAAGCCTTTGTTTTTTGATGTGACCGAATGTATTCAGGTAGGATTAATCGCTTGATGCACCTCGTCTGACTTGGAGGGCTCGATCACGTAATGCGTGTAGCCTTCCTCGTCTGTCCCTTCATGCAAAAGGATCACTTCTTGACAGCTCGGGCAGGAAAACTCATACGTCGTTTCTAGATGATTGTCACCTGTGTTCTCGTAAATATAGGCGTCCTCATCATCATCCAGGTCATAATAAGCCGCATAATCATCCTCATCTTCTTCGGAGCAATCGCCTACTGTCTCATACAACTGTTCTTCATCATCAAACAAATACAGCTCCACGTCCTCCAAATCCTCATCGAGAGCTTCCACATAGTCTTCCGCTTCTTCTACGCGGTCATGGAGCTCGCGGAACTCGGCTGCTACGTCGTCAATGATATCAATCAACTCAAGAACGATCTTACCTTCCGCACTTTTCTCACTGATATCCATACCTTCTGCCAAACCACGCAAGTAGGCAATTCGATTTGCCAATGATTCCACCATTTCCACTCCCCCTTACTGTGTCCTGAAACTATCGTTCCCAAAAGTGCAGGAGGTTACCAGTGGAAGGAATTGGCCATTACCTTCTTACTCCGATCAAAATAAACGAAATTCCTACCATAATCCAAGCGATTTTGGCAAAACTGATCCGATCTGACATACCGAGTAACCCGATTGCAGTCGTCGTGATCAAGATCACTGGTCCCACAACCGCAAGTCCTGAATTGATCAGCAGTGCCTTTTCCACCTGATTCACTTTTAAAATGAGCAGAGCTGCCAAAATTTCAATGCTGCCTGACAAGATCCTGAGTGTTGCCATACCCATGATTGCCTTTTCCCACATACCGTCTCGTCCTCCCCTCGTTCCACTCTATGCCTGCATCCGACCATTTCAGCACTTTTCATGGGCAATCGCCTATGGGCATTTCTCTTCACTCCTCTTTCCGGCAAGGCATACACTGAACCATACGCCTAGAAGAAATGAGGAAAATGCCAATGCTAGACTGCGAGCATCCGTTTTTGCCCGTCAACTGGGCAAATCCATCCGGGCACGATAGGGAGAAACCACGCACAACTGGCCTGACGATGGTGATCGACAAGGGCCTTGGAAGCACTGCCTTTCGAGATTTGTTAGAATTGGCCTCCCCTTACATGGATATATACAAATTGGGATTCGGTACAACTGCTCTGTATCCACTCGAACTCCTACAGCAAAAGCTGAGGTTGGCAAAGCAGCATGGACTTTGCGTCATGCCAGGTGGAACTTTTTTTGAAATTGCTGTTCGCCGCACCCCCATCAAAGAGTATATGAAGCAAATTCACGCCCTGGGGTTTAATGCCGTTGAAATATCAGACGGAACCTTCCCCCTTACTTCAACACTGCGTCAAGAGGCTATACGAATAGGTGTGGAAACGGGTCTTGTCGTCTTTAGCGAGTTTGGCAAAAAAGCGGCTGATTACAGAGCGGAGAGAGAGGAGCTAATCACAACCCTGTTCTCTGATTTAGAGTCTGGTGCCAGTCATGTCATTGTCGAGGCGAGAGAAAGTGGTACTGTAGGCGTTTTTGATCCGGATGGCAATATAGATGACCACTTTGTTCTTGATATTGTGAACACTGTAAAACAGCAAGCGAGCCAACTGATTTGGGAGGCACCGCGAAAAGAGCAGCAAGTCAGCTTGATCCACGCTTTAGGCAGTAATGTTAACCTAGGAAATATCGCCTACACGGATGTATTGGCGCTGGAAACCTTGCGGCGCGGCTTACGGGGCGATACTGCCTTCATCATGGAGGAGGGGAGGTCAGATCCGTGCGTATAGAAGTGGTGCCTACTGTGGAGGAAATACGCTTTGACCAAATCAGCAACCATGTGGTGGTCGTCATTGATGTTCTACGGGCATCCAGTACGATTGTGACGGCACTCGGGAACGGCTTTCTTTCGGTCATTCCCGTAGAGACAATCGGTCAAGCCAATTCTCTGCGCACTGCTGACAGCGTACTCGCTGGCGAACGGTACTGTAGAAAAATTCCCGACTTTGACTGCAACAACTCACCTACGGAAATTGCTCAAAAAAAGAATAATGGAAATCACCTCATATTGACCACGACAAACGGTACCCGGGCGATCCAAAAAGCAGAACGTGCCTCTGCTCTACTCATCGGTTGCTTCCTCAATGCGACCGCTTGCATCAAGCACGCCCTGGCCTTTCATCTCGATATCACCTTGTACTGCGCAGGCACACGGTCTGAATTTTCACTGGAGGATGGCTTGGCCGCAGGTTTGATGATCGTAGAAGCACAAAAGCTGCACACTAACCTCCAAGTTTGCGATCTTGGAGAAGCGCTAAAAGCAAGCTTTCTTCAGCTCGCTGAAAAACTGGGAGAACAATTGCTCCAGACAACTACAGGCAAACGGCTTGTTCAACATCATTTTACAAGCGATATACACTATTGCGCACAAGTGGACCATTACAATCTAGTACCGTTCGTCAAGGAGAAGCGCATACTCCCACACCTTGTCTCATAAAGTGAAAGGAGAACAGGGACAGGGGTTTTGATGATGCCAATGATGTCTGGAGAAGTGATGCTCGTCATCCTTATCGTCATAGGGTTAATTGGCCGTTCACCGATTATTGCCACTGCAGCGAGTATCCTCTTGGTACTGAAACTGACGGCATTGGAGCGCTTTTTCCCAACGGTTGAGCGGCGCGGATTAGAATTGGGCCTGCTTTTTTTAACCATCTCCGTTTTGGTCCCGTTCGCCAGTGAAAAGATTTCATGGAAAGACGTTACTCCGCTCTTTACCACCGTCATTGGCTTGACTGCGCTTGCTGGTGGTGCCATTGCTACCTGGATGAACGGAAAAGGTCTTGATCTGCTTCGAACGGAGCCACATATGATTGTCGGATTGGTCATTGGCTCGATTATCGGGATTGTTTTTTTCCGCGGAATCCCCGTCGGTCCTCTGATGGCGGCCGGGATTACGGCGTTTGTATTGAAGCTGTGGGAGTGGTTTGGCGGCAGGTAACGAGTGGTTCCCTTTATGGAGATGGAAACAAACTAGGCCCCCTCCTTTTGTACAGTAGGAGGGGGCTTTTCTTGCGGAGGTCGTCCTGTCCTGTTACTTGTTCATCTCGAATGGCACTTCCCAGTTCAAATTACGGTATTCTCTTTGTTGTACAGAATGTACGAAGGTCAATTCCTTTGGCTGATGTTCAAGTCCCCGGATAAAGAGCGTCCCGGATACTCGTACGCGGCCGTCTTCGCCTCTTGCGTAAGTTTCATTTCTGGAAACAGGGTATTCGTTCCCTTTTTCATCTTTGGCCTTCCATTCGGTTGTATAAATGATCCCCTCAGGCAGCTTTCCGGAGAACGGGAGGATCGCCCCTTTGCCACGGTAGGTATGTTCGCCCAGCTTTTCTTCCTCGTCTGTCGTCTTCATGGAAAATCCGGTAAAGGTGTACTGATTGCCGCTATTCTCAACCGTTACTTCTTGCTTTAACAGCTGATCAACAGACACCTGGGCCTTAAACTTTACTGGTTCGAACAAGTACAAAGAATGTAGCTTGAACTTTAATTTTGCATGGTCTGCGAACGGGGCAAATCCATTCCAAACCTTGAATTGATTAGAATTTTCCGCTGTGCCTATTCCCCTCGTCGTATGTTCCACGGTATTGGTACGGATTTTGTTAATTTCTTCGTAGATCGCATCATCCCACCCGGCAACCACATTCCCTTTCTCGTCAAGTACCTGGTAAGACATCCCAATATCTTGGAAGTATCTCTCCATCATATCCGCCTCAGTATACTTCCCTGGCTCAGGCTTCCCTGCTACCCAGCCATTTTCCGCCATCGTCTTCTTCACCTGCTTAATCCGTTCCTCGGTCCAGTCCGTTTCCATCTCCAACAAGCTTGCACTCGGTACAGTCATAATATTGTTCAGCTTAATCGCTATCCCCTGCGGGGTTGTGAATTGCTGATTTAAGTGCGTATATTTAGCTGCTGCCTTGGCCTTTTTCATATCGACAGGAAATTCAATCAGCCATTTTCCTTCTTTTCCTCCCAGTTTGGTTGCCTCTACGCTTACCTTCATTTCATCGGGGATGTCCTTGGGATCTTTAAATAAGGTAAAGAAGTCTTGTTTCAATACCACGTAATCCCCTTCCTTACGGGTAGTCCAGCCGCCCCCTGCTGGATTGAGATCTTCACCCGCCTTATTTTTGTAAGTAAGACGGAATTCATCATCCTGCATTTTGTACGGGATGTTCTTGCCATTCTGATCCACGATATCGCAAATGATGGCAATCCTCATCGGATCAGCAAGCACCTCTTTTACAACGAGAGTAATCCCTTGGTCCGCCACGCGTTTGTTAATATCCTGCACATATCCGTTTTCCACTGCCTTTTTCAGCCCATTGTCAACACCTTGGATGGATTGGATTACGCTGTTTACATAACTGGCAAACGTTGGGGAAACTATCGAGCCAAATGTAACGAGGGCAGTCACTCCCGCTACGGCTAACGCTGTTTTTTTCATAATGGCCATACTCCTTTTTTTCCAATTTGGTTTCGGAACCGGCTGCGGCAGGTGTTCCAATGCACTCATTACCTGGCTAGTGAAGCCTGCGGGCAGATTGCTTGGAACCGCTAAATCGATTAGATACGGTTCTTCATTTTCAAGCATCAGTTGCTGGCAAATGAGGCAATCGGCTACATGATGTTCTAGGTGTCTGCTTTCCACGTCAGAAAGTTCTCCATGCAAATAGGCGCGTAGTTGATCAGTTTTGGAGCACTTCATAGTTCGCAGCACCTCCTGACATTTCTTGCGTAATTCCGGCCCGTAGTTTTTTCTTCGCATGATGAATACGCATCTGAACAGTCGTAATCGGCAGATGCAATATTTCGCTGATTTCCTTGTAGCTAAGCTGTTCCATGTATTTCAACAGAAAAGCGGCGCGGTAGTCTTCCCCTAAAATCATGATCTGGCGCTGTAGCGTATCTTGTTGTTCTTTCTCCAAATAAGCTCTCTCAGGTGTCTCACGCTCTACAAGCATGGTTTCTTCCAGTGGAGCTTTGATATAACGCTTGTTTTTACGCCACACATCAATACACAGATTCGATGCCATTCGATACAACCAAGCCAAAAAAGCATCCGTGGGCTTGTATTTCCCGAGTTGGCAGTACGCCTTGAGAAACACCTCCTGTGTTAAGTCCTGAGCATCCTGTACCTGTCCTGTCATTCGATAGAGAAAGCTGTATACTTTGTCTTTGTACTTATCTACCAGGCCTGCGTAAGCTTCTCGATGTCCCGCTTGCACCTGTTGTACGATCAACCAATCGTCCTGCAAAGTAGATCCTCCCATCTAAAAATCCGTTCGCTGCGCAGCGTTTCTTATGGCAGGTTCAATTAGATTAACGCAAGAAGCCGTTTTTTCTTTCCAATCTTTTTACATTTTTTGTGAATCATTGGGATATTTCCTTTTTCAAGCAAAAAAAAGACTGCACCCTGATGATGGGCACAGCCTTTCTCTAAAGAAGTCGTTTATGCACGGGAAACATATGCTTCGGTACGCGTATCAATGATGAGACGCTCGCCTTCTTCAACGAAAAGAGGTACGTTTACGACAAAACCAGTTTCCAGCGTTGCTTTTTTCGTTACGTTGGAAGCAGTATCGCCTTTTACGCCTGGTTCACATTCGGTTACGACCAGCTCAACTGTGTTTGGCAGTTGAATTCCGATAGTCTCACCATTGTACTGCATGATTTGTACGTTCATGTTTTCCTTGAGGAAACGGAGTTCACGCTCGATCTGGCTACGGGTGAATGTCATTTGCTCGTAAGTTTCGGTATTCATGAATGTGTATTCATCGCCGCTAGCGTACAGGTATTGCATGGTGTTGGATTCAATCCGCGCAGGGTTTACTTTTTCGCCACCACGGAAAGTCATTTCTGTTGTGTTGCCGCTACGCAGGTTGCGCAGTTTGGAGCGTACGAATGCCGCGCCTTTACCCGGCTTTACGTGTTGGAATTCCAGCACTGTAAAAATATTGCCATCCACTTCGATTGTCAAACCGGTACGAAAATCGTTTACAGAGATCATGGTAGTCCTCCCGAAAATCAATCAATAACAGAAATAGTATAAATTACACGGGCAAAATGAGCAACTCTTTCGTAGACTTGTTGAGGATCTCATGGCCATCGGCTGTGATCAGCACATCGTCTTCGATCCGCACACCGCCAAGCCCGCTTACATAAATGCCTGGTTCCATCGTGACGAGCATGCCTGGCGCAAGTACGAACGTGCTCACAGTCGACAATCCTGGCAGCTCATGCACTTCTAGTCCGAGACCGTGTCCTGCACTATGACCGTATGCGTCTCCATATCCTGCTGCCGTGATAATGTCGCGTGTCGCAGCATCTGCGGCCTTTGCGGTTACACCTGGCTTCAGAGCTTGCACTCCCGCGATTTGCGCACGCAGGACGATGTCGTAAATCTCTTTCATCTTTGGATTGGGCTCGCCGACAGAGAGTGTGCGAGTAATATCTGAATGGTAGCCTTTATAGGCGGCTCCAAAATCAAGCGTTACCATTTCCCCTGCTTCGATTACTTTCTCGCTCGCGCGTCCGTGTGGCAAAGCACCACGTACTCCCGATGCTACGATCATGTCAAAAGCAGAACCGGTTGCCCCTTGCTTGCGCATGAAGTACTCCAGCTCCAGAGCAACGTCCGTTTCACGTACACCAGGCTTGATGTATCCTTGGATATGCTCAAATGCCGCTTCAGCAATTCGCACGGCTTCACGGATGATCACCATCTCGGATTCATCTTTGTACATACGAATTTTTTCCAGCAAACCACTTGTCGGAACCAGCTCGACAAGATCGAATGCACGATTCCATTCCTGGTAGGTGGCAAAAGACAGACTGCTTTCAAATGCGAGTCGCTTGACACCTTTCTCGGAAAGAAGCTTGGCAATTGCTTCGACCGCTTTACGTTCATTGTCCACAACTGTGAAGTCCGGTGCCTGTTCTTGTGCTTGTTCTACGTAACGGAAGTCCGTTACAAGAAACGCCTCCGTCGCCGTCACAATGACCCAGCCTGTGGATCCAGTGAAACCGCTTAAATAAAAGCGATTCTCTGTTTTTTCCGTAATGAGTGCATCTGCTCCCGCATTCGCCAGCGCTTCTCTTACTTTTGTTAGACGTTGTTTCAAGACAACCGCCTCCCTTTCCCCTGGTAACGACTGATTTATTTCTTCTTGATTTTACGGACAAGAGCTCGCAGCGCCCACTCATATCCATCCATTCCCAATCCAACGACTTGTCCGATTGCAATGGGAGCGATTACAGAGTGATGGCGGAATTCTTCTCTGGCATGAATATTGGAGATATGTATTTCGATTGTCGGTAGGGCCACACTAGACAGGGCATCACGTATCGCATAACTGTAATGTGTAAAAGCACCCGGATTAATCAAGATCCCGTCATGGACGCCTCTGGCCCCATGAATGGCATCAATCAGTACACCTTCGTGGTTTGATTGGCAGTGCTCTAGTCTGCCGCCCAACTCATCCATTACTTTGTTTAGATTCGAGACCAAATCCGCGAGCGTTTCCCTTCCGTATACTTCTGGCTCCCTTGTTCCCAATAAATTGAGATTGGGGCCATTCAGCAACAGGACGGAAGTCATCGTCCATCCCCCCCAAATAGGTTTCAGTAAAAAAGTTTTTTTACTAATGAAACATTTTACCACAAGCCCCGCCAAGTTTAACAGAGAATAAGTTTATCCCTTGCTGTCATTCTTATTGAATATCATCGGATTCCTCCAATGTCAACGTCATTCCTACAAATAATCCAAAGGACAAAAACCAAGCAGCCTCGCTACTCAATGTGTCTAGATTCCAGTTCCCTATCCGAAAAAAAAATCCTGCTATCATCAGCATGACCAAGCCAAATAATAGACCGCTCCACCACACCCGCTGCCGACTGAACAACATGGAAAACAAAAACGTTGCGACAAGCGATTCAATAAAAAGGAGAATCGCCCCGAGCCCCATGCCCGCCATCGAGTTTTCTTCTACACCCATTAAGGGCCGGGCGAACGCTCCCAGTCCGTATGGTGTAAGATGTAAGAAATGCGCAAGCAAGCGAATGACTCCCCAGATGATCGTTCCCCAGAAAGCGACCTCCAGAACTTTTGCCATCGCCAGGTGCTTGCCGGTTTGCTGATCCTTTTGCTCTATCTTTTCATCTCTGTTCCTTCTTCTTGTTTTGGTCACTTCCACGTCAATCACCTCGCTTGTAGTATGCACGCTCTGCTTGTTTTTCACTAATTGTTGACTTTTCTAGTCAGAACATGAACTGCTTGTAGCTTCAATGTCTTATTTCCGTTAATATAAGAAGTAAGGAAGGTGATTTACGTTGGCGCAGCAAAACGTACCCAGCTACGGTGGTCAGGCCGTTATTGAAGGTGTTATGTTCGGCGGCAAAACCATGACCGTTACGGCTGTTCGCAAAAAAAATCAAGACATTGAGTATTTTGAAGCCCCCCGTGCGGAATATAAATGGATTACTCCTTTGAAAAAAATTCCGTTTTTGCGCGGGCTGGTAGGCTTAATCGAAGCCAGTGCAAATGGGGCCAAACATCTCAACTTCGCCTCCGAACGTTACAATATGGAATCGGGTGAAGAAGTCTCCGAAGGCCCATCGAAGCTTACCATGGTTCTCGGCGTCGCAGTAGTCGGGGTTCTGTCGTTCTTGTTCGGCAAATTCGTATTCACACTTGTTCCCGTCTTTCTTGCAGATTTTTTGTTGGGTAAATGGGTTCCAGATGGTGTACCCCAGACCCTTGCGGAAGGCGGCTTCAAGATTCTTCTGCTCCTTGGTTATATCACCGCCATTGCAAAAGCACCCATCATCAAAAGGCTGTTTCAATATCATGGGGCTGAGCACAAAGTGATTAACGCCTTCGAGTCCGGGGTAGAATTAACAGTAGCGAATGTGCAAAAATTTTCCACCCTGCATTACCGTTGCGGCAGTAGTTTTCTCATTTTCACGGTGTTCGTCGGTGTCGTTATTTACTCTCTGTTCAGTTATGACTCCCTGACGGAACGGATCGTACAACGCATTGTTCTCTTGCCACTGGTGATCGGTGTTTCCTACGAAGTGCTGCAGTGGACAAACAAGCTCCGTGAAACCCCTGTCCTTCGTTACCTTGGCTACCCGGGTCTTTGGCTCCAAAAAATTACCACTCGCGAGCCGGACGATAGTCAAGTGGAAGTAGCGATTGCCTCCTTCCAAAAAATGCGGGAGCTTGATCAGAAACATGTGCAAGAGAGAATGGTTACGACCGGATAACGTGAGGCATTTTTAATCCCATAGAGGTGAAGCCCTATGTTACGCCGCATTCCACCAGTGATTCTGATTGTGTTGTTGCTAGCTATCTATGGATTTTTATCGACGTTTATCGCTGACCCAGTCAACACCCTGATTATTTTGGGATTGTCGGTAGTTCTATTCTTGGTCGTTCGTAATTACCTGCGGACCGGCTCCTTTTTTCCACAGTCTTCCGAGCATCGAAAACCGAAGCAGCCAAAGGCAAAACCCAAAACTCCCGGCCTGCGACATGCGGTTAAAAAGCAATCGACGTCTCCTAGAAAAGATCATCCGTTTCGAGTCATTGATGGTAACAAAGGAAAATCCAAAGAAAAGCAAAACGATGAGAAATCGCAGAACAACATCTCTCATTAAGACCCGGAAACAAAGAAAACAGGTTGCCCTTTTTCAGGCAGCCTGTTTTTTTGCTGTACTTATACTGGTATTTTAGGAGACGTATTGCGAAAGACCTTTACGTATTCATCGAAATCCCAATGGTCCAAAAATCGGTGTGCAGCCTGTTCTCCGGATGCAAACAACTGCTGTCGCAACTGGAGCGGCAAATGAAATTGAGTCGTGCGAATACCAAGTGTATTGATAAAAATGGTTCGAACAGCTTTTGCTTTCTCCACATGAAGTCGATCATGAGCATCTAACATCGTTGACAGTAATCCTCTGGTAAATGAAAACAACCCTTTGATGCGATCCTCCTTCCGTTTTCCTTGGTCGTCTTGCAGGCGAAATCCGATCGTTGGCCACCGTGGCGTCCCCTCAACATCAAACAACCAGACGGGATAGTTGCTAAGCAGCGCTCCATCGACAATGTAATGGGTCTCCCCAGGTTTTTTTAACACGGAAGGCTGAAAGAAAAAAGGAATGGAGGACGACATCCGAACGGCCCTGGCAATCGGAAATTCTTCGGGGGCCAATCCGTAGCAGACCAAATCATCCGGCATCACGAGCATCTTTCCCACACTGATGTCAGATGCTACAATTCGCAGCTTGCCAATCGGCAGATCCCCGAACGTGCGTACACCCTTTCTGCGCAATAACTCTTCTACGAACAGCTCCATTCGATCCGCACGAAAAACTCCTTCGCGGACGATCAGCTCGTAAATCGGACCGATAAGCGGGAGACGTCCTATCCCACCTCGCTGCAGAAAATAGAGAAAGTCCAGTTCCTCATAAATTGGTTTCAGTTCCTGACTGGTGTAGCCTGCACTTAAGAGAGCTGCCACGATAGAACCAGCCGAAGTACCCGCCAGCTTTTCCCATGTATAGCCATGCTCCTCCATTACCTGCAAAGCTCCGATAAAAGCGACCCCTTTCACTCCGCCACCTTCAAAGACCGCGTCCGCTTTCATCTCGCCAGCCTCCTAATAAAGCCTTTATCGATGCCTACGCACCGGGGAACGACCGCGATTGATGAAAGGCTCCCTTTACCATATATAGGGTGATAGCTCATCCCTTACAACTGAGAAAAGCGCAAGCCTGTTCGGCCTGCGCTTTTGGACATACATCGTATGCTATTCTTCTTTTTGTTCATCTTCCTGACGAATGAGACGAAGCTCTTCCATCCGATTCGGATCTGCTTGAAAATATTGAACCAAGTATTCCAAACAAGTAATCGACTCCCAGCTAAGATGGTGTTCGATTCCCTCAACGTCTCGATAAATATGCTCTTCATCCACACCGATGACCCGCATGAATTCCTCAAGCAGACTGTGGCGATCAACAAGCCGTTTGCCGATCTTTTTTCCTTTTGGAGTCAGAACCAAACCGCGATATTTTTCATAGACGAGGTACTTGTCCTTGTCCAGTTTTTGTACCATCTTCGTGACCGAAGAGGGATGTACTTCCAACGCTTCAGCAATATCGGAGACACGAGCATAGCCCTTTTCTTCAATTAAGCTGTAAATCCGTTCCAAATAGTCTTCCATACTCGGCGTCGGCATGTGAACCCCTCATTTCCAAACCGTATTTCTGACGTCCAAAAAAGGCACGTAGAAATATAATACCCCGTAATGAGAAGCATTTGCAAGATAAACCTGCCCTAATTCGGTTGTTTTTCACGAATTGGGTTCATCATTTGGACATATTGGACCAACTGCTTGCCTAATAGCTCTAAACGTGCCTGCAAACGCTCATCCTTTAGCTTGCCTTCTGGTGTAAACGCATTGTATGCGCTCGGAATGCTTGGGCTCGAAGGGAGTGGCCATGCATGCAAATTACGCATGATCAATTGCAATGTATTGACCGTATTCGTCGCTCCCATGCTGCCACCTGCAGTGCCGATCAATGCGACATGCTTATCACGCAAGTGGCGCCCCTCGAGAAAATCCAATGCGTTCTTTAATGATCCTGTGATCGTACCATGATATTCTGGTGAGCCAATAATTAGTCCGTCTGCTTCAGAAACTGCTTTAATAAATGAATGCACGACTTCAGGGTAGGTAGAGGTATCTTCTCGATCATCATAAATAGGTATTTTCCAATCAGCCAGGTGGATCATTTCAACTGTCGCACCTGCTTCTCTAGCAGCATCCAGCACAATTTGCACTGCCTGCTTGGTCGTCGAATTCGTGTTCATGCTTCCTGCAATTCCTACTATTTTCATCTCTTTTCACCTCTTGCGAAAAAATCAGTGCTGATAATGGTATTATAATCAATTTAATCTAATTAGTAAACTAAAATGTTTATTTATTATCCTCGGTTCTGAACAAGCCCCTCTCCCTCATACACTTGTACCAAGCTAGATAGAAGGATGATGCCTATGGACAAAGACGCTTGGCAGATCGCCATTGTTTTTGCAGGGTCTGCACTCGGAGTAAGTTATCTGGGCGGTTACGAATGGCTACACTTTTTCACATATTTTGGCTCTTGGGGAACCATCGGCATCATACTCGTCAGTCTCGGTATGGGATGGCTCGGCTACTCCGTGTTGACTCTCTGCCACCGCATTGGAGCTCGCTCGGTATACGATCTTTATTTGTATTTGTTTGGTGAAGCTATGGCCGCAAGCCTATCTGTTGTCACCCATTTATTAGTGGTGGCCTACGCAGGAGTCATGCTAAGTCAACAAGCGAGCAACCTGATCGATGGGTTGTCTCCTCTTTGGTTTATTCTCTTGTCCATTCTCATCGGGATCGTCTTTATTATGCGTCGCTGGAAGTGGATCGTGTCGGGCATGGCCATTTCGCTCGGGGTCGGCGTTTTATTTTTCGGAGTGATTTTTTTCGAGCAGTTCCATGTTCCCATTCCTAGTCTGGGCTACCAGATGAATCTGAATTGGCTGGTTCACTCTGTCTTCTATTTGGCTTTGCACACCCTGCTCTGTGTGGTAGTAGCGATTCCGGTGGCTGGTCGCTCCGACAGCGAGAAGACGATACAACTAGGCGTTGGCCTCGCCACTGCCTTCTTCTTTGGCCTGGCAATCCTTGGGCAGGCTATTCTACTCGCCTACTGGCACGACGTTCACGCCTCTGCACTGCCTACCAAACAAATTTTAATGCAGCTAATACCCTTGGGTGATTGGTTACTAGTCCTGCTCTCCCTCGCTCATGGAGGAATTATGATCGCTACCATCGTTTATACTCTTGCTGCACCTGTTGCACAGCGACACGACCTGCAATTTGTCCCGATTGTTGTTGTTTTGCTTTCTATGATCTTGCTGGTCTCTTTGGTCCCGCTCGCACTCCCTTGGACTGTTTCCTTCATAGCCAGCGGTGCTACTTACTGTGGGTTACTTGTATTCGTACGTTTTATCTGGAAACGTCAGAGCTAAATCATCGCTTGCGAAAGGTAACAGGATGCTTACAGTTGTTCCTTGTTGCCTTTGGCTTTCGATAGAGATACTTCCTCCGTGATCTTGGACGATGCGTGAGCTAATCATTAAGCCCAAGCCAGTACCATTTTCTTTGGTTGTGTAAAACGGTTCGCCTAAGCGCGGTATGTGCACGGAGTCAATGCCGCAGCCAGTATCCCGAATGCTGACACGTACATGAGACAAAGAATCGCGGGATACATGTACGTAGATTTCTCCACCTTGTGGCAACGCCTCGATTGCATTTTTACAAATATTCAAGAAGACCTGTTTCAGCTGATTCTCCTCACAGGAAATCACGGGTAGCTGTGCTTCGAACGAGGTATGAATTTGAATGTTATTTAAATTCGCTTGGCTGTCCAGGAAAGAAATCACATTTTGAACGATGGTGGCAATATCTTTGTGCTGAAATTTCACTCCTTGGGGTTTTGCTAAAACAAGCAATTCACTCACTATGAAATTAATGCGGTCAAGCTCACCCAGCATGATCTCGCAATAGCGTTTTTGGTTTTCTTCCAATGATGCGTGGAGTAACTGAATGAAACCGCGAAGGGATGTCAATGGATTCCGTATTTCATGGGCTATCCCAGCAGCTAATTGGCCGAGTGCTGAAAGCTTGTCCGATTGTCGGAGTAGTTCTTTCGTTCTCATCAGTTCAGACACATCTCGGGACAAGATCATCATACTTTCTATATGGCCGTCATTACCTTTGATCGGCTTGTAACGCGACTCTACATGGATCCAATGCCCATTCCGATGCAGCATGCGATACCCAATCATCGTCACGGCTTCGTTGACCCAGCTTTTCACAAAGGCATCGCGTACTTTTTCCAAATCCTCAGGATGAACGAGTTTGGATCTGTCTTCCATCTGCATGAACTCGTCAGCTGTATAGCCTAAAAGCACTGCCAGTGATGCTGATATGTATTTCGGCATTTTATCTTTATTATAAACAAATATCATGTCCGTCATATTTTCTGCGATCAAGCGAAAGTTGGCCTTGAATGGGTGCTCTTTCTCTTCCCACCATTCCCTCTCTTGCGCAGATTTTTTCCATAAACGAACCTGTTTCCATACACGATAGAGTAAAAGGGTGATGAGTAAGGTATACACCAATTGTAAGTAGATCAAGGAACGACGGTCGATGTACTCAGGGGATAAAGTTAAGAAAAAGGCGTAAATGGGGGCCCAACCGATAATGAGCAGAAATAGATAAAAAAAAGAATGAGTGCTGATTTGTTTCATCACAACCTCCACTACTCTTCGATGAATTGCAATAACTAGCTGCCATAAGTTTTGCTAAGTCGTTTTGCTAAGTCGTTTTTTATTGGATGGAAGTGAACGCATTAAACCGTTTACACAATGAAATAATCGCACGTTTTTTTAAGATTCTTAAAAATTATACGCTTTTTATCTAATTGTGACCATTCCTTGTCATTCGACATATTACGACAAAACTTTCAACAAATAAACGTCCCTACTCTGGGGACGTTTCCGTCTTTATTCAGTTTGATGCGAATCTATTGAAACTCTTCTTCTGCCGTAGCCTTCCTTGACAGTTTACTGCCACCTGTTTTTGGATATGCGGGAGTACTCGGATCGGTCATCTGGCTAATCACCGCAAACATTACCTGTGTGGCCTCTGTGAGATACGCCATACTGATCTTGTCACGTGTATCTTGCGGTTGATCACGCAGTGTATTGACAGGTGGACGAGTCACCAGTGCAGTAGGAATCCCTGCTGCTGCAAGGGTATAAAATTCGCTATTTCCTCTCACTTGATCATGCGAAGCGGATGAAAAGCGAGCACCCGCTTCAACAACTAAGTTGGCAGGCAAATTTTTGGTCCCATTGCCGGTTGTCACGAGCAAGTCGCCCTTATCCTGATTCCCTACACCATCTAAGCTGAATGCCGCGATTATTTTTTCTTTCTCACCAGCGGATAAAGAGTCTGCAAAGGCGATTGGTCCCCTCTCCCCGGACGAGACCGCTCCGAAACTTACGAAGCGAATCTCCGTATCTATTGGCCGATCGGACATGTTGCGTGCCACTTCCAAGAGTACGGACAAGCCAGCAGCTCCATGGTTTGCTCCCGGTGAAATTGGGACGGAGTCATGATGCCCAGTCAGCAGCACAATTTGCCCTGTCCCTCCTTGGGCTGGTTTGCGCGAGGCAATGAAATTGTACGAAGTCTGCTTGCTCGACAGGCCGCCATCCACATTCACTGTCGCCTTTAGTTGTTCCTTTGCCGCAAGTCGTTTTTGTATCAGCAGTCCTTCCTCTCTCGGCAATGCTATCACGGGTACTGACATGTCCAACGGTTCGGCAAGCGTCCCCTTCCATTCTCCATCCTTATCATTCCAAATAATAGCGGCTACAGCACCTGCAGCGGCAGCCTGCCTGACTTTTTCCGCAAAAGAAATCGACCCTCTTTTGATAAACGCTATATTCCCTCGTGCATTTCCGTGATGGAAGTCAGCAGCGGTCCCCAGCCCACTATTCACGATGATAGAAGTTGCAGCTCCATTTGGGCCAAACGGTATGCTTTTCGGATTCCAGTTTTGTGTTGACCACCCCTCAATGGACAAAGAAAGCGTAGACGGCTTTCGATAGGTGTAATAGGAAAAGGGCTGCAAGGTCGTCTCATATCCGTAGGAGCGCAGAGTATCCTCGACGTACACCCCAGCCGCAAACTCCGTCTCGGTAGCAGGCGGCCTGGGAATGCGAGTCAAGTGGTCCATATGGCGATTCAAATTTTCATCGTCTAACCACGCCTGTATTTCTTCCGCTTTCACCTCAGAGGAGACCGGCAGCGGCATCAGCATGATTCCCCAAACAAGTAGCGCACTCATTGCATAGTATCGGACGGATCGCATCGCATTCTCCTTTCCAATCGCTCTTGTGCTATTATTATGGGCTGTTTCTTTACGCAGCGTCTAGTCAGAATAGTTAGTCAAATACTTTCATCGTGCGGCAGTGGACGACAGCTTTAGTTTCTCTTCTGCCCAAATCTTTCTGTAACCCTTGTGGTAGGCCGAGGAAAGCGTCGATTTGTCGAGTGATTGAGCGGTTTCCTCCCCCATACGAAATGTTTATGGAAGGGTGTCCCAACACGCAAAATTATTGATAACCATTTTGCTATTTTCAAATTGACCCCCTCATACCGATTTGCTAAGGTTGATTCATAAAACCGTTGTTGGAAAAACGCAGCTTTTTCGTCGAATTCGATAGCGAAAGCGGAGTTTTTCGATTGCGCTTAAGGAGGACTCACCATGCTATATGTAGATGGCAAATGGGTGGAAGAAGGTCAAGCAGCAGTGAACCCTGAAGACCGCGGTTACAACTTTGGAGACGGAATTTACGAAGTTGTTCGCATCTACAAGGGTAAAATGTATCAATGGGACGCTCATCTTACACGGTTGTATAGAAGCGCGCGTGAAATCAAGCTGGAATTGCCGTGGAGCATGGAAGAGTTGAATGAAATCGCTAGTCAACTGCTGCAAAAGAACAACATCTCCGAAGAAGACGATGCCACTCTTTATTTGCAGATCTCTCGTGGCGCCGCACCTCGGGTACACGATATTCCGAGCGGTATTCAGCCGGTTATCATGGCTTTTGTTCGTCACAAGGCGCGTCCTGTGGCAGACATGAAAAAAGGCTGGACCGCACAGCTGGTCGATGATATTCGCTGGCTCCGCTGTGATATCAAGACCCTCAACCTTTTAGGCGCCGTGTTGGTAAAACAGTACGCTAAAGACGCTGGTGCGCAGGAATCCATCTTGCATCGCAACGGAACCATTACCGAGTGCAGCTCCTCCAACCTGTTTGCAGTAAAAAATGAGGCATTGTACACCCACCCGGCCGATCATCTGATCCTGCATGGCATTACGCGTCAGAGCGTTATCGACCTGGCAAAAGAAAATGGCATTCCCGTGCATGAAAAGCCATTCGACATTCCATTCCTCATGCAAGCGGATGAGTTGTTCCTGACCAGCACAACAGCGGAAATCATGCCGCTGATCTCAGTTGACGGCCAACCTATTGGAGACGGACAAGTAGGCACTGTCGTCCAAAAGCTGCAAGCTCTGTTCGAACAGCATATCAACACAAACGTGCTCGTATAGCATGAATAAGAAAAGCTCTCCTGGTCGCAAACGTCAGACCCGTGAGAGCTTTTGCTTTTACATTTTGTGTTTCCTTTTTCCTTTACCTGCGCAGGTTCCATTCGTCAGTTGCGTAGCGCGTGCGTGCCAACTCTTCTGCCAGTGTGCGCTCTTCGACTGTCAACTCAGTTGGAACCAGCTCTACTTCCAGCCCAGACGCAAATCCGCGTCCAAACGCATCAATGGCTTCTTGCAAGCTGACCCTCCGTGGACTCACCTCATTAATGGTGACCGCTTTTTGGCGGAAGCTGTCCATCATCCGCTGCTTCACACGTTCGGATGGAAAGTGCAGGAGAGAAAATAACAATTCGACATCCATATCCAGCAAAATCGAGCCGTGCTGTAGAATGACGCCTTTTTGGCGGGTTTGGGCACTTCCGGCTACCTTTTTCCCTTCGACAACCAGTTCGTACCAGGATGGGGAGTCAAAGCACGCAGAAGAGCCAGGAGAATTGTACTTCTCCTTTTCCTCTTCACTTGCTAAAGAGACCATTTCTGCTTCCAGCCCTAGATTTTGAAATCCATGCAAAAGTCCTAGACTAATAATTTTGTACGCTTCCGTGACACCAGACGGCATTTTCGGGTGCTCTTCGGAGACGATGACACTATAGGTCAGCTCCTGGTCATGGAGGACAGCTCTCCCCCCAGTTGGCCTGCGAACAAACCCGAGACCTCTCTTATGTACTTCTTCCCTATTAATTTCTTTGATTGCCTTCTGGAAATAACCGATAGACAAGGTTGCCGGGTCCCATGTGTAAAAACGGACGGTTGGCCCTACCTTGCCTTCGCTGTGCAATAGCAGGATTGCTTCGTCCACTGCCATATTCATCGCGGGAGACATTGCCTCGGTCACGATATAGCGCCACTGTTCCATAAATGTACCTCCTCTTTGACAACGCCTTCATTGTACGCTGGCTCGGCGAAATTGTGCAAGCTTCTAATAGGCGAATCAGACAGCGGATTCCTTAAGCAAAGCGATGACTTTTGTCAACGCATCCGTTCCTTTTTCCTGTTGCATCCTCCGTTTCATGTCCGCTTTGTTCATCTCCAGCTTCTCTACTGCCTGTGAAAACGATTCATCCGTGAGTTCTTCGTCGAGCAGCACCTGGCTAAAGCCTTGCTTTTCAAAAGAACGGGCATTCACAATCTGATCTCCTCGGCTCGCAGCCAAAGGCAACGGGATCAGGAGCATCGGAATTTGCAGCGCGAGAAATTCAAAGATCGCATTCGATCCTGCCCGAGAGACCACCAGATCGGCCATGGCCAAAAGATCCGGGAGCTCATCTTGAATATATTCAAACTGTCGATATCCGCTGCGCTCTATCGTCTCGTCTACCTGCCCTTTTCCACAGATGTGCACAATCTGAAAAGACTCGAGCAAGGCTGTTAGATTATTCCGAACGACTTCATTAATACGTTTCGCTCCCAGACTTCCGCCCATAACAAGTAAGACGGACTTGGTACTGGAAAAACGACAAAATGCGAATCCCCGCTCGCTTCGACCGTGCTTTAGTTCTTCTCGTACGACTGCTCCCACATGGACACCTTTGTCCTGTGGAATGTAAGCGAGCGTTTCAGGAAAGGTGACACATACTTTGCAAGCAAAAGGAACGGAAAGTCGATTGGCCAAACCTGGCGTTACGTCAGATTCATGAACGACAACCGGCTGACGATTCAGCCATCCTCCCATAACGACAGGGACAGAAACAAAGCCACCCTTGGAAAAAATCACATGGGGCTTCCACTTGTGTAAAAAGCGGTAAGCCTGCCAAATTCCTTTGGTGACGCGCATCGGGTCGGTTATGTTTTTCCAATCAAAATATCGACGTAGTTTTCCAGAAGAAATCCCGACGTAATGGACACCGGATATTCCTGCAATCAAATCCCGCTCGATACCAGTTGTGGAGCCGATATAGGCTACATCCCATCCCGCTTGAATGAAATGCGGAATTAATGCAAGATTAACGGTCACATGTCCTGCCGAACCTCCGCCTGTAAACGCAATGCGTTTCTTCATCCTGCTGGCCTCCTTCGCCAGTAAAAATGGCTTCCCAATCCATGATAGCATCTATCGGAAAGAAAAACCGCCCGTTTCAAACAGGCGGCTTTGACAAATGTTTTTTCGCTTGTGCTTGGTAACGCAGGATTGGTTTTCTGGCTGCTGTCGCTTCATCCAGTCGTTTTACTACTGTGGTATGAGGGGCTTCCTGAACGATTTCCGGATTTTCCTCACACTCACGAGCGATTTGCAGCATGACGTCAATGAACTCATCCAACGTCTCTTTTGTTTCGGTTTCCGTCGGCTCAATCATCAGACATTCATCCACAATGAGTGGGAAGTAGATGGTAGGTGGATGGTAGCCAAAGTCGAGCAAGCGCTTCGCAATATCCAGCGTGCGGACACCCAGTTTCTTCTGATTGACACCAGACAAAACGAACTCGTGCTTGCACACGCGGTCAAATGGCAGGTTGTACGCTGTAGCCAATCGACGCATCATGTAGTTGGCACTCAGTACTGCGTTTTGTGAAACCTGGAGCAAGCCTTCTGGACCCATTGTACGGATGTAGCTGTACGCGCGAACGAGGATACCGAAGTTGCCGTTGTAGCCCTTTACACGACCGATGGAATTTGGGCGATTGCTATCCCAGTAGAATGTTCCATCTTCTTTCTTCCCTACGATCGGGGTCGGCAGGAATGGTTCGAGAACCTTTTTAACACCGACTGGACCTGCACCAGGGCCGCCACCGCCGTGAGGGCCAGTGAATGTTTTATGCAAGTTAAGATGCACAACGTCAAAGCCCATGTCACCAGGACGAGCGATACCTAAAATCGCATTGGCGTTTGCTCCATCATAATACAGGAGTCCGCCTGCCTCATGGACAATATTTGCCATTTCCACAATGTCTTCCTCAAACAGACCCAGTGTGTTCGGGTTGGTCAGCATCAAAGCTGCCGTGTCCGAACCAACCGCTTCGCGCAGGGCTTGGATATCAACCAATCCACGCTCATCAGAAGGAATCGTAATGGTTTCCAAGCCTGCTACTGCAGCAGATGCAGGGTTCGTTCCGTGTGCAGAGTTCGGCACGATTACTTTGGTACGGTTAGCCTCTCCGCGGCCTTCATGGTATGCACGAATCATCATCAGACCTGTCCATTCACCTGCTGCACCAGCTGCTGGCTGCAGAGTAACGGCGTCCATACCTGTAATTTCAGCTAATTCCTCTTGCAAATTGTACAAGAGCTCCAATGCGCCCTGAACGGTTTCTTCCGGTTGGTACGGGTGCGTCTGGGCAAAACCAGGGTAACGAGCCACATCTTCATTGATTTTTGGATTGTATTTCATTGTGCAAGAACCAAGCGGGTAAAAACCGTTGTCTACCCCGTGGTTGCGACGGGACAATTCGGTGTAATGACGAACCAGTTGCAGCTCGGAAACTTCCGGCAGTTCTGCAGGTGTTTCACGAATCAAGTGTTTCGGCAATAGAGAGGCAACTTCTACCTCTGGTACATCCAACGCAGGCAGATTGTAGCCCACACGGCCTGGTTTGCTCATTTCAAAGATCAGTGCTTTCTCCTGGTCGTTACGCACGTGTGATCGCCTCCAATTCAGCAGCGAGTGTGTCGATTTCTTCTTTGGTTCTCAGCTCGGTTACTGCAATCAAGGTATGATCTGCGAGCTCAGGATAGTCCAGACCCAGATCATAGCCGCCGATGATTCCTGCAGCAAGCAGTTGTTTGTTTACTTCAGCGACTGGTTTGTTCAGCTTCACAACAAACTCGTTGAAGAACGGGGAAGCATTTACAACTTCCAACCCTTTTGCTTCAATAGCCTGCTTGGCGTAATGTGCTTTTTGCAGGTTCATCATTGCCATTTCCTGTACACCATTCTTACCCAGAGCTGTCATCGTGATTGATGCCGCCAAAGCGAGCAAAGCCTGGTTGGAGCAAATGTTGGAAGTCGCTTTTTCACGACGAATGTGTTGCTCACGCGCTTGTAAGGTCAACACGAAACCGCGCTTGCCATTCTCATCCTTGGTTTGACCAACGATCCGACCTGGCATTTTACGCATCAGCTTTGTAGTTGTAGCGAAGTATCCGCAGTGAGGTCCGCCAAAAGAAGCAGGAATACCGAACGGCTGCATATCTCCAATAACGATGTCAGCTCCGAGCTTTCCTGGTGCTTCCAATACGCCCAAAGCAAGGGGATTGGAAGAAGCAATAAGAAGTGCACCTTTTCCGTGGGCAATCGGCTCAATTGCAGCCAAGTCCTCTACGTTTCCAAAGAAGTTCGGATATTGCACGATCACTGCTGCTGTATTATCGTCAATCAACGCTTCCAGTGCAACCGTATCGGTGACACCATCGCTATTGATACCTACTTCAACAAGCTCTACGTTTTGACCGTACGCATAGGTTTTCAAAACGCCGCGTGCTTCTGGATGTACAGCGCGAGAGACAATGACACGTTTTTTACCGGTGTGACCAGCAGCCATCATCGCAGCTTCTGCCAAAGAAGTCGCTCCATCGTACATCGAAGAGTTCGCTACTTCCATGCCAGTCAGCTCGCAAACCATCGTTTGGAATTCGAAAATCGCCTGCAATTCACCTTGGCTGATTTCAGGCTGATAGGGTGTGTAAGCGGTAAAGAACTCACCACGTAAGAGCATATGGTTCACGGTACTTGGTGTATAGTGCTGATACACACCGGCACCGAGGAAGTTTACATGCGTGCTGAAGTTGACGTTTTGATTCGCCAGGCGTGTGAAGTATTTAACGAGATCAGGCTCGGATAAGGCCTCAGGAATATTGAGGGCGCCTTTGAAGCGTACTTCCTCCGGGATATCGGCAAACAGCTCTTCTATGCTGGAAATGCCAAGCGTTTCCAGCATTTCGCGCTTGTCCTGATCGGTTTGGGGCAGATAGCGGTATTTCACGAACGTTGTCCTCCTCTAATAGGATGATTGTTGGTTACTACTTAGTTTTTTGGACGCTTGTAAAATGGAGCGGCAACGACCTCTGCCTTCAGGCGTTTTCCACGAATCTCAACTTCCACCTGTGTACCGATTGCCGTGTGCTCGCTTTTCACGAGGGCGAGACCGACGTTCTTTTTCAACGTGGGGGACTGTGTACCTGTAGTCACTTCGCCAATCAGCTCTTCCCCTGCGTAGACAGGGTAGTGCGTGCGCGGAATTCCACGGTCGATCATTTCAATACCGATGAGTTTGCGCGGTGCACCGTTTTCTTTTTGCGCCTTCAACGCTTCTTGACCGATGAATGGAACTTCTTTGTCGACCTTGACAGCAAAGCCAATGCCCGCTTCGATCGGGGTAATGTCCTTGCTCAATTCTTGGCCATAGAGGGGCAGCTTGGCTTCAAAACGAAGCGTGTCACGGGCACCTAGTCCGCATGGCACCAGTCCGTCTTCTTTTCCAGTAGTGAGCAGGGTATCCCACAGCTCGGCTGCATGCTCCGCGTTCAAATATATTTCAAAACCATCTTCACCTGTATATCCTGTCCGGGAGACCAGAGCAGAAACACCGTTTACCATGACATCCTTCTCAAAGCGGAAGAAACCGATTTGCGACAAGTCTGTCGTGGTCAGCTTTTGCAGGATTGACTGCGCAAGAGGACCTTGGATGGCAATTTGAGCAGTTTGTGGCGAGATATTTTCAATCGTTACACCCGGAATCAGATGCTCCTCTAGCCACGCATAGTCTTTGTCAATATTTCCGGCGTTAATGACAAGCAGGTAATGATCATCAGCATACTTGTAGACGAGCAAATCATCAACAGTCCCGCCGTCTGGGTAACACAGCACACTGTACTGCGCTTGCCCAACAGCCAGCTTGGAGACGTCATTCGTCGTTACGTGCTGAAGGTATGCGAGGGCATTCTCGCCTTTTACATCTACCTCTCCCATGTGGGAAACATCAAATAAACCTGCTTTTGTCCGAACTGCTTCGTGCTCCTGGCCAATACTTGTGAACTGTACGGGCAGTTCCCACCCGCCGAAGTCAATTGTTTTGCCGCCATACTTTGCATAAGAATCAAACAGTGGCGTTCGTTTCAGATTGGACATGTGTGGCACCTCCTGTGAGCCAAATGTTATGGCATTTTTCCCCATACAAAAAGACAGAGTCGAAAAAACGGGTACACCAAAATAAAGGTGCCCATTTCTCCTCCTCTGTCCTTGGTACCTGAGAGTTACCTTGCGAATCAAGCGAGGCGGGGATCTCCTCACTTGCAAGTTTCCCCTTTGGTGGCTCCTACCTGAGCTCTCTCCAGAGTTGCGTCCAGTAGAGGTACTTTTGCCTGAGAGATTCACCGTTTCCGGCTTGCTCCTTCGGCGCTGCAGCGGTTATCGCAGTCTCTCCCTACTACTATCATTCGCGTTGGTTAGATGGTCATACATAAGTTAAGAATAACTTTTCCATACTAAGGAATGAACTTCTCCTTTATCCTACCACGAGAGTGAGCAGTTGAAAATATACAAATTAACAGTCACCTTAAGAAATACTTAACAAAATGATAAATGATATGAAAAACGTTAAGATTTTTAGAAAATGGCTTGAAAGTTATGGCAGAGCTACGCAAAGGAGTAACGTATATGCCGAATGTTCCTGTTTCATTTGATACTAGCTGGATCAATCCGCTGTCAGAACGGTTGCAAGAGGATGGGCCCTGGGACAAATGGGAGCTGTTCAAGCTGGCATTGGAAGCGGAGGAAGCCATGGCTGTGCGCGAGTTTGATCAACTGCAATGCCTGAAATACTTGCCCTTGCTGTCCCCGTTTCCGCATCAGCTCCACACTGCCGAGCGTGTGCTTTTAGAAATGCGCGGACGAGCGATTCTCGCTGATGAAGTGGGCCTCGGAAAAACGATAGAAGCTGGTCTGATCATGAAGGAGTATATGGTGCGCGGACTGGCAAAAAAAATTCTCATTCTGGTTCCAGCCTCACTTGTCATTCAATGGACCAAAGAACTGCAGCAAAAATTCGGCATTTCCGCCGTCGCCCAAAAAAAAGAGTACATGTGGCGGCAGCATGAGGTCGTTGTCGCCTCGATCGATACCGCCAAGCGCGACCCCCACCGCCGGCATGTACTGGACATTGATTACGACATGCTCATCATCGACGAGGCGCATAAGCTCAAAAACAAGCGAACCCGCAACTATCAATTCGTAAAAGAAATTCGGAAAAAATACTGCCTGCTCTTAACCGCAACCCCCATCCAAAACGAAATGGATGAGCTATACAATTTGATTAATTTATTGAAGCCGGGCCATCTCGGTCATACAACCTCCTTCTCCTCCAATTATGTAGAGGGCAAGCGTCAATCCAAAAACAGTGAAAAATTGCGCGAGGAAATCGAAAAGGTCATGATCCGCAATAAGCGAAGCGACGGCGGTATCCAATTTACGAGTCGCTGCGTCCAATCGATCCCCATAGAGCTGTCTTTTGAGGAAATGGCGCTTTATGAGGGTGTCACCCGATTTGTCCGCGAACAGTACCAGTCAGGAATTGGCGGGTTTAATTCCCTTGCACTTATTACCCTGCAGCGGGAGGTATGCTCCAGCAAGGAGGCCGCGTTCATGACGTTATACAATATGCATGAGCGTATGGCAGAGGACTCCCCGAGGCGTGAACAAATCATTGCATTGGTCGAGCTGATTAAAAAAATCGAGACCCATTCCAAAGCAGCCAAAACCGTTGAGCTGATTCAACAAATCAATGACAAAGTCATCATTTTTACGGAATACCGCGCTACACAAAACTACTTGCAAAAGTATTTGCATGATCACGGTATCACCTCTGTACCGTTTCGCGGCGGCTTTAAGCGAAGTAAGAAGGACTGGATGACTGACCTCTTTCAGAATCGAGCACAAGTGTTGATTGCGACAGAGGCAGGCGGCGAAGGCATCAATCTACAGTTTTGCAATCAGGTCATCAATTACGATCTCCCGTGGAATCCGATGCGCGTCGAACAGCGGATCGGCCGCGTCCATCGACTTGGTCAAAAGCGAGACGTGCACATTTACAACATGTCGACGGCGGGAACGATTGAAGAAAACATCTTGAACCTCCTCTATGAAAAAATTGATCTCTTTGAGATGGTTATCGGCGAACTCGATGATATCGTAGAACGTCTAAACCTGAGTCAGTCTCTGGAAGAAAATCTGATTCAGATCATTATGGATTCCCGCTCGAACAAAGAGATGGCTTTGAAGCTGGATAATATGGGGCATGCCATCCGTGCGGTCCGCCAGACCCGTACAGAGGGTCAGCTATCAGAAGCTGCCGAGCAATAAATGGCGTGCACCAGAATCGTATAAGAAGAAAAGAGGTTTCCTGATGCAACAACAACAGGTCCGGCAATTCATTGAGCGCTACCTTGCCACCTTTTCAGCCCATATCGTAGAAACCCATCCCGACTATATAACCGTCAAGCTTCCCGTTGAAGTGGACAAGGATATCGGTAATCGCCCCTTTTACTGGAGCTGGGTGGAAAAGATGAACCTCGCTTATCAACCATTGGTTCTGACTTTTGCTTTTCATCCCGACCTCATGCCAGAAGGCTTACGCGCTGAACACATGCATCTCGGGGCGTCGCGCATGCAGCAAATTTTTGATTCCACGAAAAAACACGGACAATTTCTCTGTATGTATGAGCAAGATCCCTTCGCCATCGGAAGCACAGGGAAACGACAATCTGCTCCACTCGTACCGTGGCTTGGGTTAAATCTGAAGGTCTCGCTGCTCTGTGACAAGAGACGCGACATTCTCTTGTATTTGGGAATTAATTTACACGACCCGCGAATCGTACGCGACTTTACTTCGTTCCTTTTTCGCCTGCCCCTCACTCCAGCCATTCCCGATTACTTTTACACATTGGATCGGAGAATAACGGTTGAACAAGCTTTCGATATGGCAAAAAAGGAAGTCACGAGCATCATGGAATCGGAGGATCAACAGTGGGCAGAAGAAGCCCGGGCCCGATTAGCGGAAGAGCTGGCTATCCTTTCCGCCTATTATGAAGAATTAGCTCTTCGCGAGCCTTCTGCTACGAATGAAAGCAGCGAGGAAGAGGCGGAAACCACCGATATGGCAGTTGAAGGCATGGAGCCGGATGAAGTGGAAGAAGCAGCAATGTCCCAGTCCACACAGCCTGTTGTCGAACAGTCGCAGACTCTTGACGAATACCGGTCATCAGGAGGACGAATCCTCGACTTTTTACGTGCAAACGGGATTCAAACGACACCGCGCCAACAAATCGATCAGGAAGAATGGAAAAAAAGCACGCCAGATGAGGAGCGGAAGCGTCGCATGGACGAGCTAAAGTGGCAGTACGAACCGCGAATCGAGGTGCAATTTATCAACGGTGGGTTATTTTATCTTCACTCGGTACCCGCCGAGCTGTCTTCCACTCCCGAGTGGTACAAAGTGAATACCCCCGCATCCAGGCGAATCCTGTAAAAGAACAACGAGAAATTGTGAGTAGGAAAAGACAAGTTGCAACAAATCTTTTTGGAATATCTGGCTACAATAGGATTAGGAAAGCCATTGCAAAAGGTGGTGCATGTTTGTGACCAGACGCTTCTTCCCCTTCATCTCCGCTCTGCTCTCTATAATGCTTTTCGCCTGGCCTGCTTTTGCCCAGGAAGATGGAAGCTGGGACAGGCAGTTTCAAGCACAAATCGCTGAATGGAAGGACGCAATAGCTAATCGTGATCCGGCGTTTAAGGAATGGCAACATGCGCAAACAGATGTCCAGACACTCGGTACCAATCAGCGCCAATGGCTCGTAAGTGTCAAAAAGGCTGGGAAGCAGGTCGGCTATTTAGTGGTTGGTGAAGCTCCTTGGCCTGATCGTGAACCACAGGAACAATTTGTGTTATTAGAATACGGTGTCGGAGAATACATTTTGTTTGATGACGCTTTCGCTCCAAAGGAAATTGCCGCCGAGCCTGTCTATGACGGGTTCGCTTCCCATTGGTTGATTACCCAGAAGCCAGCTTCCCACATGATAAACGCCAAGACTGGCGAACCTTATCCAGCCACATTCGTGGCAAACAAGCCCGTGATGGGAACTCTCTCTTCAGCCGAATTGATTCATAGCGGTCAAAGTCTGACACAAACCCGTTTGTTGAAGCAGAAGGAAGCCGACCCTTTCGACCAGATCGGCTGGGTGCATCAATTACAGTCCAAGTCAGATATAACCTGGAACAAGCTTTGGCAACAGCGGTCTGACTCTTCTGTTACTCTTACTGTACCTTTGCACCATTCTCAGGTGCTTGCACCCTTTGTCGTCAGCTCCCTCCATCTATGGAACGACCAAAACGCGTATGTGGGAGTCTGGGACGAGGGATTGCGATTTGTACCTTACTCATACGCTAGCAAAGTTGGTCAATTTTATGTAAACGAAACAAGCTCTCCTGCCGAATAAACGGTTGGAGAGCTTGTTATTTTTCTTAGAATGCCGTTCAATGATGCTTCGTTGGAGATAGTCTAACATGTACCGCATGGAAAACCTCACTTGCTGTCATTCCTTCAGCGTTGATCACAGGAGCACCTGTAATGGTCTTGTTTTGATCACCAAGCACGTTTATATCCTGTCCGGTGATGACGATTGCGTCTACCACCTGCTGCCAGTTCCCTAAATCAACGACTTCATATCCATTGTCACGCAACATTTTGCTTATCTGGGAAAGGGAATGTTCAACCGCTACTCTCGCCATCTGCACCCTCCGTCTACATTCATCGTAGGTTTATTTGCGCCACAACAATCGAATGGACATGGGAATCGCCCCAAACCAACGTGACGACCAAGATTCTCTAGGTGCCTTACGCTGACGGCGTTCATCTTTTGGGGTCTCCATGTACGTAACAAACAACTTGGTAAGGTATTTTAAATACTCCTGAAAGGACATCGAACGTGACCTCCTTCGTGCCCCGCGGATTCACGTCGACTTGCCTGCGGCGGAGCGCTTCATACCTAGTTTGCCCCGTCCTGCCTGCTTTCAACCAACTGGCTTTTAATTTCAGCAACAATCGCAGTCAGGCTCTTGCCTGTCGTATCGATTTGTACAGGAGCAAAGTCATATGCGCCCGCACGCTCTGCCAGCAATGTCCGTACACGTGCGGCTACGCCCCCCACAAGCAGCGGACGATTTGTATCGTTTTCCAATCGCTTGATGAGTTCTTCTTCGGTTGCAAAAAGCGCAATCACGGTCGCTTTTTCCAGCATCGCTTGAACGTTCTGCTGGCGTAATACGGCTCCGCCTCCAGTCGTCAACACTTGTGGCACCTCATCAAGCAATTCATTCAAGCGCTTCGTTTCAACGTCACGGAAATACGTTTCGCCTTTTTCAGCAAATAAGGCAGGTATGCTGCACCCTTCGCTCTCCACGATCGCTTCGTCCAGATCTCTGTGCACGACCCCAAGTGATTTTGCGAGAGCTGCTCCTACCGTAGTCTTGCCTGTTCCCATGAAACCAATCAGCACAAGGTTTTTCATCTTTATTCTGCCGCCTTTCCAATCGCTGTCCTCGTCGTGATTTTCACTGTTTTTTCTTTTGGATCGTAATTTGTCTCAAGCCCAAGTGCCTGGTTGAAAAAGGACAGCGGAACCATGGTTCGTTCCTTGATTTCGAGAAGCGGTTGCCCCAAATCAAGCCTTTTTTCCCCAATGACAGCAAATTGTTCGCGTTCTTTGAGATACACTTCACGGCCATTGCCCCTCGTGCGAATCATCTGTTTTTCCTGATCCCAACTAATCGCGATTCCCAAGCGCTCTCCCAAATCTCGCAGCGGGATATAAACGGTGTTTTGCTTGACTCTGGCTGGGATCGATGGATAATAACTCATTCCGTTGATGACTGTAGTGATGTACGGTTCAAAATGGACGGGACCAAATTTTTGGGCGTTTGGGCTTTTCGTGTACGGGACGAAATACGCTGCCTCTCCTTGCAAGGTTTGACCCAGAGCCTGGTCGAGATGCTCGGCCCCAATGACACTGCCATGGTAAGTCTGTTGTACGCGTTGTAAAAAGCGCTTGTAGCTGTCATCACCGATCTGACGGCGCAGATTGTCAAACAAAAGCGCTCCCCGGGAGTACCACGTCCAATGAAATTCCTCTTCCGTCGCAAACTTTTGCAATGGCTTGTCCAATTTTCCAGACGGATAGCGATCCCCTAAGCGTTGACTATCGCGCGCATATTCATCCAGTAAAGACGAGGCAGGCTGCTCTCCGTAACGACTGTACAAATAGTGATAAACACTCAGCTCCACCAAGCCCTCGTCCAGCCAACCATGCGATGACTCCAAGGTCGCTACGCTGTTGTACCACCATAAATGGGCGACTTCGTGCGGCAGCCAGTGATCTATCAGATTTCGCTGATACATGTCCCGCTTGAAAATGGCAAGATTGGCGTACTCCATCGCATACGTGGTTCCTGTGCTGGTCTCGGCAATCGACACATGCGGATACGGCAGTGGCCCGTACCAGTCCGTATAGGTAGGGAACACTGACTGCGCGATCGTTTTGATTCGTTCTATATTCCCTTTATCTACCGATGCGATGTCAACGGTAAGGTTAGGTGGGAAGGTTATCGTTTCAATGTGGTAAAGCGGACTTCCTACCAGGGCAAAATTAAGCAGCTTTTTCCCTTGGTAATGAATTTCTTGTCTGCTTCCATCTACTTCCTTTGTACTGCCTCGGCCCCAAGAGCTCACCCACTGATAGCCCCGCGGAGAAATAAAAGACACGTCGTAATCGGCATAGTGGTAAATAAACGGATCGCCAAAGTCGATTCGCTGCGGAGGATCATACCATTGCCCTTGCTGATTCTGGGCACCAAGCATGGGATACCACGTAGTCAAGGTCCAGATGTCATCCTTGACCCCAAAACGCGTGCCCCGGCGTGGAATCGGATTTTCAAATTCGATTGTGAGTGGCCCGCGCATTTCGCTCCCCATTGGATTATCCAGCTTTATGACCGATATCTCACGGGTAAATGCAAGCGATTTATCCTTGTAACGAATGGATTTGACTGACATTTTGTTCCAAAGGTAGTCATAAACGTACAAGCGCAAATCTTTTGTTTTCGGATTGTCAAACTCCAATGTCACCTTGCCTGATATCTTTGCTTCTGATGTATGTAATTCGGCCTGGATCGTATAGTGCGGATGCAAGTCTTTTACATAGGACGGCACGGGTGGATCATACGAAAATGGGTCCGCTCCACTCTGTCCGCTCACACTCGTCTGACTCACTGCCAGCCACTGTGAAATGGCAGGCCAATAAGCGATGATTCCGGCTGAACCAAAGAGAACTAGGATCGTTAGACATACTAATAAGCTCGTTTTTTGCAATTTTTTCATGACGGCCCCCAAATCGCTCGGCGGCAAGCGTTCGTTTTGTTCTACAGATAGGAATTTATAAAATTCCTATCCAGTATAAGTGCAACACGGCTCCGCCAAAAGACATGTCGTAGCCAAGTTTTCTAATATTGTAGCAAATCTGAGTCAACCTGAGTAGAAATTCAGGCAGATTCTGGCTATATTCTGATTTTGTTCGTTACCACGTTTCATACAATATCTGACCCGTGTTACGCAAATCATAGCCTCCAATTGCATCGAGCTCTTTTTGAAACGATGCAGACTGCAATATTTCCAAAATGAGTTGAATCAATGATTCATTCTCTTGCTTTTTCATGACGACTAGATCGTAGCTTTCACGCACCAACGGCAAAAAGTCAACAGCTACGAGATTCGCCGCCTTTTCGATTCCAATCCCTACATCCGCTTCTTTTCGCGCCACTACCCCCGCCACTGCCAGGTGGCTGGCTTCTTCCCGCTCAAATCCGAGCACATCTTTGCCTTCGATTCCATGTAATCGGAACTGCTCTTCGACCAAGGTGCGCGCCCCAGAGCCTTTCTCCCGGTTCACCATACGAACACCCGGTTTTGTGAGGTCACTCCAGGAATGGATTTGTTTCGGGTTTTGGGATTGTACGTAAAAGCCCGCCCTGCGAGCTAACAGGTTCACGATCATAAAACGATGTCCGGACAAAATTCGGCGGACATACGGAATATTGTATGAATCCGTCTCTCCATCATACAGATGAGTGCTGACAATGTCTGCTTCCCCATTGTACATGGCAATCAAGCTATTTAGGCTGCCAACATAGGATCGCAGAGGACGAAACGAATTGTCTTTCTGTTTCAAATGAGATGCCAGCATATCGAGACTGACATCCTGACCGCTGATAATAATGTTTCGCGCAGTTCCCTTCTGAGCCGCTTGCACGGCTAGCGGATTTGTCACGACAGGTGCAATCGGAGCTTGCCTGTACTCCCCTTTTGCCCGTGTTTTATAGGCTTCCAGATCGCTTGCATCAACCCGCATCTGTCGGCCAACCCGATAGGCGGGCAATTCTCCTTTTTTGATCAAGTCATAAACGGTCAGCTTTGAAATCCGCAAGAGCTTTGCGATTTCTTCTGTTGTATAGGAATTTTCATTACTCATAGCTGACCTCCTGTTATTTGCTTCTCTCTTCATTCTCTTTCAAATCTAAAAAAATCGCAATTGATTATTACCAACAAACCCATATAATCTAATTATACTCAGTTATAGTTAATTATAACTAAACATAACGATGGAGGTCCTGAAATAATGAAGAAACAACTTTTGGCCATCTGCGCGGCATTTTGCCTCATGCTAACGGCCTGCTCCACAACACAAACAGCACCGCAAGCAAGCACGCCTGAATCAACTGGTTCAAAACAGCCTGAAGCGGCAAAGGTGGAATTGATGATTTCTGCAGCCGCAAGCCTGACTGACGCACTTACTGAGCTGAAAACTTCGTTTGAAACAGAAAATCCTGGCACTATCCTTTCCTTTAACTTTGGTAGCTCTGGAAAATTGGCGACCCAAATTTCGCAAGGCGCCCCTTCCGACGTGTTCCTGTCTGCCAGTAAAAAAGACATGGATGGTTTGGAAGAAAATCAGCTCATCGATAAAGAAACACGCCAAGATTTCACTGGTAATGCACTCGTTCTCGTCTCAGGCGCTTCCAGTTCACCTGGAATCACTTCCTTTGAAGAACTGAACAATCCTGCGATCAAGCACATTGCGGTGGGTGAGCCCGAAACCGTTCCTGCCGGCCGTTATGCCAAGGAAACGTTAGAAGCCTTGAAGCTGTGGGACAGCCTATCTGGCCGTATGGTCTACGGCAGTGATGTTCGACAAGTTCTCACTTTTGTAGAATCGGGTAATGCCGAGGTAGGCGTTGTTTATTCCAGTGATGCGGCTATCTCCAAAAACGTAAAGGTACTCGCTACTGCGAAGGCTGAATGGCACAAGCCGATTGTCTATCCTGGCGCTGTTGTAGCGGCTACAAAGCATGCGGATGCGGCAAAAGCTTTCATGACCTACTTGACAAGTGACAAAGGAAAAGAGATCTTACAAAAGTACGGGTTTCAATAAAAGGTAGAAAAATGGAGGTGGTCAGCGTGATCGAAACCAATCTCACACCCTTGATGCTCTCATTAAAAGTAGCAGCGCTCTCCACCTCCCTTGTTTTTATTCTGGGCATGCTGGCGGCTAGATGGATGACCCAGAAAGAATTTTGGGGAAAGCACGTACTGGAGTCCCTTTTTTTGCTCCCTCTGGTCCTCCCCCCGACTGTGGTCGGATTTGGTCTCTTGCTTCTGTTTGGCAAGAACGGATTTCTTGGGAAGCTGTTACAAGAATGGTTTGGGATTACCGTCGTCTTTACCCTAACTGGTGCTGTCATCGCATCTGTAGTCGTATCATTCCCATTGATGTATCAAAGTGCAGTTGCGGCGTTTACTGGCGTAGATCGCCGCTTGGAAAATGCAGCGCGTACCATGGGCGCCTCTGAATGGAGGCTTTTTTGGACCGTTGCACTCCCTTTAGCATGGCCGGGGCTTTTAGCCGGATTTGTCTTATCTTTTGCCCGTGGATTAGGGGAATTCGGTGCCACCTTGATGCTTGCTGGATACATTCCTGGAAAAACGGATACGATTCCTGTAGCCATTTATTTCGCCGTAGAAGCAGGACAAATGGATAAGGCCTTGTTCTGGGTAATCATCATCATATCGCTTGGAATGGGAACTACTCTTTGGCTCAACTGGTGGAGCAGGCGTAATGTTCGTAGGTACGCCAATCAAAAATAAGGCAGGTGGACAAGAATGCTTACTGTTGACATTAGGAAGCGGTTGCCTGATTTTTTGTTGGACGTCTCTTTTTCCATCCAAGAGGAAATTGTTGTCTTGTTCGGCCCTTCTGGTTCTGGCAAGACTACGATTTTAAACAGTATCGCTGGTTTGGTCCATCCTGACACTGGAAGGATCAAGCTCAATGATGCATTCTTTTTTGAGGAAGGAAAAAGACCTCTTCCCGTGCAAAAAAGAAATATCGGCTATTTATTTCAGGATTACGCCCTCTTCCCGCATATGAACGTTGCCCAAAATGTCCGCTATGGTCTAAAAGCAGGACATGAGCTGAGATTAGACCCATTGCTGTCAACAGTCGGGATTGATCACCTCATGCCAAAATACCCCCATCAACTATCCGGTGGGCAAAAACAACGGGTTGCCCTCGTCCGAGCATTGGCTACCGAGCCAGATATCCTCTTGCTTGATGAGCCGCTTTCTGCTCTCGATGCTGACACTCGCAGGCAATGTCAGGATGAGTTACTCCGCTTGCACAAGATGTGGAACATCCCTTTTCTTTTGGTCACTCATGATCGGAAAGAGGCCGAAAAATTGGCTGATGTGATCTTGATGATTGAAAACGGAGCGATCGTGTCGCAAAAGCGGCAAAAAAGCCATCCAGTAACGTCCATTACCTTGTAGGGTAGGCGTTCCTGAATGGCTTTTCTTTTTTCACCAAATGATCATCCTAGCGAGCCATGATCGGTTCAATCGAAACACCGTTTTGTTTAGCCCAACGATGCACGTCCACGAGAAATTGCAGGACATCCGGACTTTCCTGGTGCACACAAAGCGTGTCTGCAGCCAAATCAATGTGTTGACCATTTACAGTCAATACCTTTTGCTTCAATACCAGTTGACGGGTCTGCTCCATCCGTTCTTCCTTGCTAATCAGGACACTGCCTTCCAGCTCGCGAGGTGCGAGACGTCCGTTCGGCAAATAAGCGCGCTCGGCAAATACCTCTTCTGCTACTTGAAGTCCAAGCTCCAATCCAGCCTCCACAAGCTTGCTTCCCGACAAAGCGTAAAGAATCAGCTCCTCGTCAATATCGGCAATAGCCGTTACGACCGCTTCAGCAAGCTCTGGACGCTCTGCCGCTTCATTGTAGAGTGCTCCATGCAGTTTCACATGGTGGAGCTCGCCACCCAAAGCTTTCGTTGTTCCTGCCAAGGCTGCTACCTGGTACAAGACTAGCTCATACACTTCATTGACAGAAAGATTCATCGAGCGTCGTCCAAAGCCTTGAATATCAGCGTAACCTGGATGAGCTCCTATTTTCACATTGTGCCTCAGAGCAGCCTCAATCGTCCTGCAAATGATATGCGGGTCGCCTGCATGCAATCCGCAAGCGATATTGACGGAGGTGATCCATTTCATAATTCCTAAATCCTCAGATTGTCGTCCTCTGCTAAAGCCCTCGGCCATGTCGCAGTTAATGTCTAGTTGAATCATGTATGTACGCCCCCACCCTTCCTCTCATATCTATGTATCAGAATTGAAAACGTATACATCAGTCATTTCACCGGTATTCCCTCTTAAATAAGCATACCATGTACACCGGTTTAGCAAAAGCAAAAAAGCTGCCGAAAAATGGCAGCCTGTGAGTGACTTATGTCGAAACCACAGTGGCTTGACTATCCTCTTCTGTCATCAGTGTTTCTGCCAGAGCCATCACTTGGTTCTTCTCTTGCTTATAATCGTATTCTTTTGCCTTATCCGGCCTAGCATTGTTATACTCTACCGGAATCTCATGGCGATGGGAACGTTCGATTTTTGTTACAAAATGAAGCTTTTCCATAATGCGAATGGTTTCGTCCAACTGATTGGCATCCACATACATCGAAACATAGTTTAACCGCTTCGAGATGTAATGAATGGTGCCAAATTTGCGTAAATTTTTGGCGGCCCGTGTGTTTTTCACCCACACGGCGACCCCCAGTCGTCGTTCTCTCATGTTTGGCAGTCGGTCTCCTTCCCAATCATGGTATCATACCCTTATAAAAAGGCTTGTTACAGAAAGGAATCGTGGTCTTATGCTGGCTACGTTTTATCAGCAATTTGAAGAAAAGCTGCACCTGGAAGGAATCGTTACAAAAAGCGGTTGGCAAACACATGCCGGACAACGTTTTTTTTATGTAAGCAGTACGCTCCCCGCTCCACAACTCACAAAGCGACTCGTGGAGATAGGAGAGCGTCTCACCACTCATACCAAGTTAAAACCGGAGTGTATTTACGTTCGCTCTCACGAGAAGCAGCACGTCTATCGCTTCCGATTCCTCGTACCAAGTGAAAAGCAATTTTGCTGTGGCAACCTGTGCGAGGACTGTTTTTTGCTGCGGGAAAAGTCAGCCCCTACGAATTAACAAGGCTTTTTCACGCTGCATCCGCAACTGCCGCCTGTACCGCAACCACTTCCCTGAACTTCCAGAAACGGATTATTGCTCGGTACTTTGATCGAATCCGATACGGCATGAGCAATAGTCCAGCTTACCTGATACAGCAATTCGTCCAGTCTGTCTTCTGCCCGTTTAAACGTCTGAACAGAATCCATAAGCTCGATTGTCCGTTTCAGTTCCCTTACTTCTTTGGATATATGATTGTAGTCGGGATGGTACTTCCCGAACCGTTGCACATCCTCGTATTGCTCCTTTTTCTTTTCAAACAAGGCAAGCAGACGCTGAGCCTCCACATCTGATTCCATTTCCCGCTTGGCCTGCAAGTACTCCGAGACCTCGCGCGATTGGTTAATCATCGAGGACAATTCGTGGGACTCCATCATTAACTGCGTGATGTCCGCGGCTTCCAATGTTTCCATATGAGCGAGACCTCCTTTCACAGTAAAGCTAAAAAGCTTACCTTTTGATTGTACCACGATCGACATTCTTAGTATAGATACTGGGGCACCACAATGCGCACACGGTCGAAATCATCCAGTCGGTAGCGATTTTTTCCCGTCTTTGTCTCCATGGTAACCATCCAATACCCCATCTCTACACGAACATCGAGCGGCGTCCCCTGCAGCCTATCTTTTCCCTTTTGCTGAAATTCTACTTCCAGTTGTAATTCGGTTGCCCGTTTGAATAGATCTCGCAAAGACTGTGGGTGATACGACTGAAAATGCTGTGTCCACATTTTGGGTAGCGAAACGATTTCAGGCATACCCTCCATCTGTTCAGGAAACGTATTCTCCACCGCGTAGCCGTCCCAGGGACGTTCGACGAGAAACAATCCATTTCTCGCCTGAAGATCCGGTTGAGTCCCTATACCACCGGATACAGCTGGAGTATGTGACAGCACTTGCGGCTCATAGCCAAACTGGCGCAGTGTAGCAATGAGTGCGGATTCCTGATCCTGCGCAATAAGAAAATCAGTAGGTGAAATGATCTGCGTCAAGAATGGGCAAAAGTCAGGGATTTGCCTCCATTCCTCGATAAATCCAGGATGGGCGGTACGAACCCGAAAACAAGGCTCCATCTGGATCTGGCGCGCGGTTTTTGCCCATTGGCTTAAAACCTCTGCTAACACCTCGGGCATTGGATGAGCACAAGCCGAGCGTATGATATCCATGACCTGTTGCTCTGTCCCGCCAGAAGAGAGAAAGGTCTGCAGCATCCTTGCCTGCAATTCTCCACGGATCAATGGTCCTTCAAATTGGAGCTGGCATAATTTACTGATCTCCCACACATCCCGTAGTGGAACAAGCGGAGGAATGGTTATCGCCCCTGCTGGATCGACAAACCAGCCTTCTTCAGCCGTCAACCGCGGCAAACTGTTCCAACGCCAAAATATCCGATGTTCTTCGTCCATGCCTAGCTGTATCCAACCAAGGCCAGTGAGTAAATGTAGCCACTGTTCCAAGATGAGGCGTTTTGCATCATCAGGCGGAGTAAATCCCGCTTTCTCTAGCATGCTCAATTGTTTATCTAGAAAACACCACTGATCTAGTTGGACCTGCTTCATGAGTTCGGCAAATGCATCCCACCACCCACCATGCGGCAAGTAGTGTTGGGTAATAAAATCATACAATTGTTCCCACCGCTCAGGGGGTGATTGCGCCAGCCAGCATCGAATCTGAGACGGTTGGATAACCAAACGCCTCTCGTGCATTTGCACCAAGCCAAGTCGCAGTGCCAAATCGAGCGTCACTGTCAGACACAGACCTTCTCGTGCTTCTTGATCCAAAGGAGGTAGAACCAGCCCTTTGACATGCTCGTCAGACAGCGATAATAGTGACATCATTTTTTGTGACATGCGACGATGAATGGTACCTTTTTGTGTCACGGGCACTTGATTGTCCCGGATAAACACCAAAAGCCCAAAAAGATCCAGATGTATACCCCTGCCTGCTGATATATAATAAGGGAGCGTTTTTGAAAGAGAGACAAAAGCCTCGGATGCTTCCGGCAGCAGATACATGGTCATCTGCTCACGTACCTCCTGAGGCATGCAATAGCCGATTTCACTCCACATTTTTCGTACAGTCAAGATCAGTCCCAGTCGCCGCAATTTTGTCAATGCGACTGACAGATGTCTGTGCTCTTTTGCAATTTCACGTTCCCATGAACGTTTGCTAAAAAAACCTCTTGATGCACTCGTCACGAATAGCCTTATTACTGTTCGTTCCAGCTCGCCTGCCTGTTCCCACACTTGACCCAAAAACTGCGGGTCTTGCAACCGCGAAGATAGATCCATTTCGCTAGCGATACCAAATCGCTTCGTTTGCTCTACCAAGATAGCTTGCTGTGTTGTTTCGGACAGGTATTCCAGCGAATCCTGCACGCGCACGCCTGTCACCTCTGCTTCTTTCATTATGATTTCATATGAATTCGATATTTGGAGGGATCTTCATGTTGAACATATTTCCAAGTTTGCTGATGACTGCTGCTTTGACAATTACAGGAACACAAGTTTTGCCTACACAACATCCTACCCCATCCGCACCCGTGAAGGAAGAGGTTGTCTCAGATGGTGTACAATATGAAGCCGTAGCAGCACCTTATCCACCTGCAGTTCAGACTGCCTTGTCGAAAGTTCGAAAAGGTGGGGGACATACTGTCGTTCGTGCCAATGGAAAAGCTTATGTCGTCATTGGAGCCGGCGAGCGTCCTACCGGTGGATACCGTATCGTTACAGATCAAATCAAGAAAACTGGGTCTCATGGCTATACCGTTCACGTTCATCTGCAAGCTCCTGCTCCTGGTGCCATGAAGATCCAAGTTATTTCTTATCCTACATTGGTGATCGCTCTACCCGATCAACAAGCAAAAGTGAATGTCCAATTTCGTTCCTAATCGGTAATCGCAGGGAAAGGGATTGAAGCAAAAAGCCGACCTCGAAGTGCCATACGGCGCTCGGAATGTCGGCTTTTTGCATGAAATGCCATTGTCCTGTACGGTTTACGGCTTGACGTCAATAGAAAAACGCTCCGATACTCCGTACGACTCGTGATTATTATGAGCCAATTCCACCATGACCTCATGCTTACCGTCAGGAATATCTTTTAATACATACGTAGGCTCAAAAACTTTTGCCACCTTTTTTCCATCTAAATAAAGGTGGACATGACCTTCCCCATGCTTGTTTTCTTTCCCCATATTTTCAAGGGAAAAGGAGAAGTTGGTAACAGCTATTTTAAGCTGCAAGTCGTCTTGCTCCATTGAATGTGTGACAGACAGTGTCGGAGCGGCTTGCTGTACCTGCGCTTTCTCTACTTCTACCCCCCCTGTCTGCGTGTCCTTATTCGCATACAGGAACCACTCTATGCAAGCAGCAACAGCAATCAACAGCAACAATCGGAATAGTAATTTTTTCCCCTTCACCGAAAACAACCCCTTTCCAAATTCAGTCATCCCACAGTGTGCCCGATTGCTTGATCGTTCATTCATTGAAATACTCATGTCATTCTCGCTGTAAATGAGATCAAGACAAAGCCCCCCTTGCTATTTCCACGCTCGGGGGGCTTGTCGTTGTCCTTTATTAATGCTGAGTGTAAATGCCAAATCCTGTCGTTGTCTGAGTCGGATTTGTGAAAACTGGATTTGCCAGAGAAGCGAAATGAGCTACTTGATTACAAATGCTTGAAATCTGTTGCAATTGTTGGATTGCCTTCTGATGACCCTGGAGCGCAGTCTGAATCATTTGGGCAGCTTGTTGCTCGCGCTGAGCGATCTGTTGAAGCTGTACAGCATTTCTTTCTTCCTGCTGCAACAGTTGCTGGTATTGCGCTGAAGCTTGCTGTGTCTGTTGTACCAACTGCCCGATCAGTTGCTCGCAATGAGCAAGTTGCTCTGACAATTGCCGTGGTTGTGGAAATGTATTCATGGTGTCCTCCATTCAAAAAAGGTGAATTTTACCTAAGTTATCATGCTTCGTTTCCTTTCCATTTATTCTCTTTTGTTGGGAATTTAAGACACATATTCGATCCTTCATTCGCACAGATTAACCCTATTATGGTGTGAGGAGGTCTTTTTGCGCATGGCTGCTTCGAATGCTCTGTCCATCTTTGCGTTAGGTGGCGTATACGAGATCGGAAAAAATATGTACGGAATTCAATATGCAGACGATATCGTATTGATTGATTGTGGTTCTAAATTCCCTGACGAGAGCTTTTTAGGCATTGACCTGATTATTCCGGACATCACGTACTTATTGGAAAATCGTGATAAAGTCCGGGGGCTTGTCATTACACATGGGCACGAAGATCACATAGGCGGGATTCCTTATCTCTTAAAGCAGCTAAACATGCCGTTGTATGGCACACGACTAACCTTAGGCTTGGTTAGTGAAAAGCTAAAAGAACATGGCTTGATTCAAAGCACGGACCTTAATCAGATTGATTCGAACTCAGAAATTATCATAGGACCTATACGTATCAGCTTTTTCCAAACCAATCACAGTATCCCCGACTGTTTAGGCGTTGTTTTTGATACTCCTGAGGGTACTGTTGTTCATACAGGTGATTTTAAATTTGATTTAACCCCAGTAAATAATCAAGCCCCAGATTTGCACAAGATGGCGGCTATTGGTCAAAAAGGAGTACTGGTCCTACTGTCAGAAAGTACGAATGCGGAGCGTCCTGGATTTACCCCATCGGAAAAACAGATCAGCGCCCATTTGCAAGAGGCATTCTCCAAAGCGAAACAAAAAATTTTCGTGTCCACATTCGCCTCCAATGTCCATCGCTTGCAGCAAGTGATAGACGCGGCGCAACTGACAAATCGAAAGCTCGTGCTCCTGGGACGGAGCATGGTGAACGTCGTCAGGATCGCTTCCGAACAAGGTTATTTACATATCCCCGAAGGCATGCTGATAGAAGCCGAGGAGGCGAGCCAACTCGATCCCAGTCAGGTGGCGATCCTATGTACAGGCAGTCAAGGCGAGCCGATGGCAGCATTAGCACGGTTGTCCACTTCCAGCTTTCGGCATATAAAGGTTCAAGCTGGCGACACGGTTATTCTTTCCGCGACACCCATTCCAGGGAACGAAAAAAATGTCACTCGCATCGTAGATAATATGTTTATACTGGGGGCCCATGTCATTTATGGCTCAGGAACGGGCATGCATGTTTCCGGGCACGGAAGTCAGGAAGAACTGAAATTAATGCTCACCCTGATGAAGCCAAAGTATTTCATCCCCATTCATGGCGAATATCGGATGTTATATCAGCATCGTATACTGGCAGAATCACTTGGCATTGATCCTGCTTGCATTTTTATTGCGAACAACGGGGATGTTGTCGATATCAAGGACCAGACTGCTTCGCAAGAGCGAAAAGTGCCTGCCGGAAGTACACTTGTCGATGGTTTAGGGATTGGTGATGTGGGTAGCGTGATCTTACGCGATCGCAAGCATCTATCTGAGGATGGCATCTTAGTGGTGGTGGTCACTCGGAGCAAGGCAGACGGTAAAATTCTCTCTGGGCCTGACCTTATTTCGCGTGGATTTGTATATGCACCGGAATCAGAGGCGCTATTGGAAGAAGCGAGTCGCATTGCAGCCTTATCCTTAACAAATTTACTGGACGAAAATGTAAATCAATGGAACCGTTTGAAACAAGCAATCAGAGAATCCATTGGGCAATACTTGTATACGAAGACGAAACGACGACCGATGATTCTCCCGATTATTATGGAAGTGTAAACGACAAAAAAAGAGAGCTGCAGCGCTCTCTTTTTTTATATTAAAAGATTTTTTTGCGATCCTGCTCTTCTTTCAATAGTTCAACAGCCTCTCGGAAACGCAGAGAATGCACAACCTCACGCTCACGCAAAAATTTCAAGCTGTCTTGCAAATCAACATCATCGGTCATATCAATTAACCATTGGTAGGTAGCACGCGCTTTTTCCTCGGCGGCTATATCCTCGTACAGATCGGCGATTGGATCTCCTTTGGCTTGTATATACGTAGCTGTCCATGGCACACCGGCTGCATTACTGTAAAACAGCGCCCTGTCATGATTGGCATAGTGTGCACCGAGCCCCGCTTCTTCCAGTTGTTCGACAGTCGCATCCTTCGTCAGCTTGTAAACCATGGTCGCGATCATCTCCAAGTGGGCGAACTCCTCAGTCCCGATATCGGTCAAAAGCCCGATCACCTTATCTGGAATCGTATAGCGCTGGTTCATATAGCGCAAAGCTGCCGCCAATTCCCCATCTGCCCCACCGTACTGCTCCATTAAAAATTTCGCCATTCTCACATCACATTTACTCACACGAACCGGGTATTGTAGCTTTTTCTCATAGATCCACATCGTTACCACTATCCCTCATTTCTACACTTGCCAAGGCCACGGGACATCGTTCCACTGCCATGGGTATCCGGAATAACTGCGACCAAAGTTTTGCAATGGGCCATACAAGGTCTCATATTCATTGGCCAGGCTCCAGCGCTTTTGGGTAAGCTGGTTAAACTGTTCGATGGCATTCACATCAGTGGGATGAGTGTCTAAATACAGATTGAGCTCAACAAGCACAAAGTCGATCGCCTGAAGCTCTTCCAGTAATGCGTAATATTGCTGATCGCCGACTTTATTTTCAGGGGTCATGTTAGCCTCCCCTCCCTATGTGATCTGCTCGGGGGTCGTAGGGACTGAACAATGCGGGCCACAATGTACCTAAGCGCAATGCTTCCATCGGGGGATACTGCGGGAGATTCTCTGGTTGAAAGGGGATGAACAACTCTGGCGGGACTTGATACGTTTTGACACGTATCGGCGGACAAGGATCATAGTGGCTGACATATGGAAAATAGGTCCTTATTTGTGAATGCAAAGCAGACATCCTCCTTCAGATTAGGTATCTGACTACTCACATTACACTATGTCGTCAGCCATGTAGGCGTGATTGCTAAGGAAACAAAAAAGCTTTTCCTAAAAAGCAAAGACCACGATTCCCCGTTGCGAGTAACCGTGGTCTTCCTGTGAATGACCGATGCTTTTCTGACAAAAAATTATTCACACTTTCTTCCCCTTGCTGATCGTCTCCCAAAACGCTTGATAAAACGATTGGTCATGGAAACCAGACTGGATGATGCGATGAGTTTTTCGATGGACGACTCTTTTCTCCCCCACATTCAGAATCAGCACGGCCTTACAGAAAGTTATCAAGTATTCTTTGTACCCTCAAATGGGCATTCTTGTTCGGTTCTCTCCTCACTTCTTGCAATTCTTTTCCGCACCGGAACTTGCTCCGGAAGAAACGCACGTTCAGAAACCCACCAAAGGATATTATGATATATTTTTAAAATTAAAAAGTATGGTATAATTCACTTTCATATTATATGACTTAAGTTTACTTGAAAGGAGAGGTATGCAATGAATATGGAATCTGATGATCCTAAGCATGTCGTTTTACAGGTTGGGGCAGTGCTAAAAAGGCTTCGTAAAGAAAGACAACTAAGTCTTGAAGACTTATCAGAACTAACAAGTGTAAGTAAACTGACTCTTGGTAATATTGAGCGAGGGGAAACAAACCCAACAATTGGAATGATGTGGAAAATTTCGAAAGGGTTATCTTTACCACTCATGGCGTTATTCTCGTCTGAAAGCAATGTGAATCTCTCACGGTCAGGGAAGGGGTTTCGAATCGCTGGGGATCAAAAAACATGGATGATTGAACCTATTTTTCAAAATTCAAGTAATGAGATTTATGAAATGTGCCGTGCGTACTTACAACCCTGTAGCTCGTACCAGCCGGAAAAACATCACCAAAACACCACTGAAATTGTTACGGTTATGACAGGAACCATTACAATTAACGTTAATGATGAGTCTTACATTTTGCATCAGTATGATTCAATTAGTTTTCGCGCAGATGGTTTACACTCTTATACAAATCACTCCGACGATATAGTTGTTCTCCATATCTTTTTAAAATATCGAACCTGATATTCAATCCGCTTATTTCGTTGCCTGATTCACGTTCCCCCTCCGCTATCAACGATTCCCTGATTAAGCAACCCCGAGCTCGGTACTAAACCGGGCTCAAATGATCACATGGAATAAAATTATTATCCCCGTCCAAGTAATGGACAAGACACAAAATATATAGTATAGTTACTTTTGTGGTCGAAAAAGTATATTATAATATACTAAAAACATGTCAAAACATCCCTTGTTAGGAGGTACAAGCTTGAAGCAATTACAAAAGATAAATCGATTTACATTGGTAGAATCCATTGTTTTTCAAATTCAAACCATAATTGAATCAGGGCAATGGCCAGTCGGTACGCGTATTCCGGCGGAACAGGAACTCGTAGCAGTGTTAGGTGTCAGTCGTAATACAATTAGAGAAGCCGTCAGAGTATTGGTGCATGCAGGACTATTAACTGCGAAACAGGGAGATGGCACCTATGTTTGTTCGTCAAATAGCCTAGGGGTAGTTCTCCAACGAAGAATAATGAAATCAACTATATTTGAGACATTGGAATTGCGGCATTCGCTGGAAAAACAAGCATACCAATTGGCATCTATCCGTCGAACAAATGAGGATATCGATGCAATGTTATTTCATCTCCACTCATGTGACGTTGCTGCCGAAGCAAAAGACATACACGCATTTTCGTTAGCGGATATTAAATTGCATCAAGCCATAGTGAAGGCAACACACAACGACATTTTTATTGAATTATACCACCTTATGACAGAAGCCTTAGAAATGAAAGTGAATAGCCCTGTGGAAATGATGACCCATACAAATTTTCACCAAAACGTTCTTCGAAGTATTGTGGAATCGATTATAGAAAAAAATTTTGCAAAACCATTTGAGCAACGGTAAGGATTTAAAAAATAGCTGCATCATAATCTGGAGGAAAAATCATGCGTTCACAAAACTATTACAGTAAAAAAAAGGAGCTTCATTCGAATCCACTTGTTCACAATCAAGCGGTTGCTTCGGTTCTCCTTTTAGGTATTATTTTTATTGCCGCTAATCTTCGAGCTCCTTTAACCTCAGTAGGACCTATAGTAGGTCTCATTCGGGACCAGATGCATATATCGAATACATTAGCCGGCATGATCACCACTCTGCCCCTGCTCGCCTTTGCATTCTTTTCACCTTTTGTCCCTAAATTAGGCAGGAGGTTCGGATTTGAACGAATTCTCCTGATCTCAATCATTTTCCTGACGCTTGGTATCATTTTACGCTCTCTATCGGGAGTTGCTAATTTATTTATTGGTACTGTTTTACTTGGCTTGGCTGTTTCCGTTTGCAATGTATTATTGCCCAGCTTAATAAAACGAGAATATCCCGAGCGAATTGGCGTAATGACAGGTGTGTACTCCATCTCTATGAATTTATTTGGAGCTATAGCCTCTGGAATCAGTGTACCAATCGCATTGCGTTTGGGATTTGGATGGCAAGGTGCACTGGGGATTTGGGGTATTCTAAGCTTCCTATCCATTTTGTTTTGGTTACCTCAATTGAAATGTCGCGATCGGCAAACGGCTACGTCCCATCATGCACAACCAGTCAACAAAACGGTAAACTTATGGCGCTCTCCATTAGCGTGGCAAGTAACCCTGTTTATGGGGCTACAGTCTATGGTATTTTATGTAATTATCGCATGGCTACCTGAAATTCTCAGTCAACAAGACATTAGCTCTGACCAATCAGGCTGGCTGCTCTCCATCATGCAGTTAGCCCTGCTCCCGTTTACCTTTATTGTTCCGATCATTGCTGGGCGCCTGTCCAGTCAACGGTCGTTAGTAACTATTACTTCTATTTTGTTGTTAACTGGTACCCTTGGATTACTCTACGGCAGTTCAAATCTGATCGTTCTGTGGATCATCATTTTAGGAATCGGAGGAGGTTTTGCCTTCAGTTTATCTATGATGTTTTTCGGCTTACGTACACAGAGTGCTCACGAAGCTGCTGAATTATCCGGTATGGCTCAATCCGTCGGATATCTGCTTGCTGCCATTGGTCCAACTCTTTTCGGATATTTGCATGATACAACTCATAGTTGGACTATTCCACTTCTAATATTGGTCGGTGCGTCATTCCTACTCTTACTTTTCGGTCTAGGTGCAGCAGGAGATCGTTATGTAGGCTCAACACAAAATAGATAATAACATCGTTTGAAAGGATGGTTCGAAATTGGCAGTCGAGGTCTTAGCGGAGTTAAAGAAATGATGCTGGGTAGTGTCAGCCATAAAGTTTCACAGTTATCTAAATGTCCAGTGCTAATCGTACGTTACTAATATAACGTTGGTCCGCCTTGTGAGGAAGGACAGCTCTTCAGTGGATTCGCCTGAGGGGCTGTCCTTTTCCTCTGTCAATTAGAACCTAAAGGGATGATTACCAATTATTAAAGCCGGTAATTCCTTAGCATAGGAAAAACCGGCGATTTAATTACTTGAAAGTGGCATGAGCTCCACCGACTTACATCGTTACACCCTCGCTGTCAATTCTTGAAGTTCTTTAATCACATCTTTAGTTGGAACGACATCAGCATATTTTTGCTGCATATCAAATAGGTTGATTGCATGCGATGCCAGACCACGATCAAACACACACTCTTCCGGAACAATAACTCGGTAGTTATAAGAAAAGGCATCGATAACAGAGGCTCGAATACATCCACTCGTTGTACAACCAGTGATAATGACACTGTCGATATCGTGGGCGGTCAAATAGGAAACCAAAGGGGTTCCAAAGAAGGCGCTTGGTTTCTTCTTGGAAATAACAACTTCTCCTTTAACAGGCTGTAATTCTTCTACTACCTGAGATCCCTTTTCACCTTCCAGCAAAGCAGGGTGATCGAATAGATTCCCTTTTACAGCAACCCGATCGTTAGAAGAGGTTTTGCTTCCTTCAATAATGGTGTAAAATACCGGGATTGCTGCAGCCCGCGAAGCATCCAACAACGTTTTTATATGATGAATCGCTGTCCAACTATCATCTCCGCAGCTAGTAGGATATTTCTTAATGGATTCCTCAATCGATTCAGGTCCATCCCCTGTAAATCCATACGTAACATCAACAATGATTGTGGCTGGCCTTTTCCCTATCCCAAACGCCTTTCCGAATCCCGCGCCTGAATAAACTTTCGTATCCCGTTCATCAAGATATTTATCCCAGATCCTGCTCATGCAATCATCTCTCCTCATTTATTCTGTAAATGACCCTACACCGGGAAACAAAGCCTCTTATCCGTAAGTAATCACCCGATCATGATCAACAGTGAGTTGAATGAGAATATTAGGTTCTGCCAGTTCAACTTCCTTGTCCTTTAATTCCTTTTCCGTCATTCCCCTGGCTCCGCACGAAATTCGCGATAAGTAAATCTTCCCCCCACCAGAAATAATCGCGTTATAGGACTCACGCAATGTGGTAACACCATCACCGACTCCGATCACACTATCCAAAATATCATCACGCATCAGTTGAACCGCGCTTCCCGCCAGAAACATCGATACGGAGTGCCCCTCTTTGATCGCTGTTTTCGCAATTAAAAATGCACGATCAGCTTGTGTTGGTGCTTCCGGCCCATGTGTCAAATGAATAAGTATTTTCGCCATAACATCCTCCTATATTTCAAGCAGGATCATAGATACATGATCCTGCCGATCGTTTCAGCTAATTAAAACCCTCTTGATAGGAGATGCCCTGCATTAGGTACAACCGGCTTTAGATCCAGGGATTTCAACAGTTTGTGCACCGTTGCAGTTGCCGCTGAGAGTACAGGCAGTTCAATCGCATTCTCAACTTTCTGAATCGCAGGCAAAGATTGCATCTGAACGCACGCTGACAAAACAACGGCATCAGCATTATTGGTATTTAAATCTTTCGCGATATCAACAAGTCGTAGAGGATCGAGTCGGCCAACTGCCAGATTATCAGAGACCTCCAAACTGATGGAATCTGTCACCTCGATACCCGTTGATTCAATATACTCAATCACTAAATTTGTTAACGATTTCATATAAGGCGTAATAATTGCCACTTTTTTTGCCTCAAGAGCGTTGATCCCCTCGATTAAAGCTCCTGCGCTACTAATGACGTTAGCTGCGCCCCCATTTTCTTTGACAACCTTGGATAAACGTTCTTCGGATACAGAATGATAACCCGGTCCCTGACACATAATCGCAACGAGGCAGGCGTAGGCAAGAGCATCACAGCGAGCATCAGACAGCTCTACTGCGCAGTTATCACTATCTGCATCCATCTGAGATAATTCTTCCTTTGTCACATGCATCATCCGCATGCGGCTGGAATGGAATGTAAATGTTTCATTCGGTTCAATTTGGGAGCGCCATTGCAGCATGGCAGGAATCTCTTTTTCCATTGTTGTATTTGAACTAGGTACAATTAAGCCGATACGATATTCTTTATTCATAACGATTCATCTCCTCTTTTTTTGTAGCGATATTTATTTTAAATCAAAGGATAAAACTAAGATTGCCGAGTGGTTCGCTGTTATTGAGCAGCTCAATCTTCTTGTAACTAATCTTCCAATTGTTTCCTTCCTGTTTCAGATGATGTTCATAGCGCCCGGCGTATATTGTCTGTGCGCCTCGACGTAATTCAGCTATCATAAAGTTTGAAGAAACAACTATTTTATCCCCTTGAAAATCGCTAATCCCTACATTCGTAATCAAATGGCACGTCCTCGATGGGGGTAATTGTGCAGGAGATTGTCCGCTCTGCAAGCGCCATATTCTCTCTTCCATACGCTCTCTGTCATCATAAATGATCGACACATGCTTCATCGGGTCATTATCGTAACCATTGCACGGAACCCAATACACGACGTCACTGGTCAGCAACCCCAGCCATTCATCCCACTTCCCTTGATCCAACAAGGCTGCTTCCTTATACAAAAACTCTTCTATCTGCTGTTTTTCGATTACTTTTGTTGTCACAAGTCTCTCCTCCTTCACCATTCTCCTCATGCATAATCGCTAAATTGTTACCAATTCTCTCCATTTCTTGTAAATTGCGCGAACAGAAACTTCATCACTTGAATTGCCACTTAATACACCGTTTTCATTCACTTCTTCCCGGTTCATGCCCCGGCTAATAATCAACCACTCTTCTCCTCCCGAGCGCAACCCTTCTCTTACCCGATCAAACGCGACTTCCAAATCATCTGGCGTTCCAAAACTGGCTGGGCCATAAAAACCTTCGTGCTTCCGCAAACGTGCGGCATTTTCCTCAAGAGTCGCATCCTTTAGCATCATTGGATACAGGGCTACTTCTGTGTAATCGACAGAAACCGGTTTAATCACACGCACTTGCGAGCCAACAAACGAAAGATTTGGGAAAATAATCAAATTAAACGGCAGAGCTCCAATCCCTAAATCATCTGCCAACTCATACAGGGAATGACCGTTTCCAAGATCCGAAACCTTTTCTTGTTTATGCATGCGTGCAAAATTCGTTTTTACTCCCTTTTTCTTGTCCTGAATGTCAAAAAACGTTTTGTGCACAAAGCTCAAATGATACGGATCAATTGTATTCTCTACCTGAAACTTCCAATTAGCGTGATACGCGTACTTTTGGGCTCCTGCCGTAAGTTCAATTCCCTGGTCGGCAATCATATCCAAATAAGGCCTTGCCAAACCAAGGTGCTCTTCTAGACTTGGTCCGTCTTCACTTAAGCTAGCAAAAATAAATCCTCTATAGCTCGCTATTCTCGGAACGCGGATTAGTCCCATTTTGCATCGGTCGAATTCTTCTCCGTACCCATCTTGGAACGGTGCCCCCACTAAATCTCCTGAATTGGTGTACGTCCATCCGTGGTATTGGCATCGAAAGAAATTGGCATTTCCTTTTTCATCTTGGCAAACACTAGCAGCTCTATGACGGCAGCGATTAAACATGACATAATACTCTCCATCATCTGCGCCGCGACTAACAATTACTGGATGCTGACCGATAACCGTCGTTTTATAATCCCCCTGATTTGCAACTTCACTTTCGTGAGCAACATAGACCCACGTTTTTTCGAAAATTTTATTCATTTCCAAGGTAAAAACATCTGGCTCGGTGTAAATCCGACCATTAATGGCTCCTTCTCTAATATATTGATTAATATCAAAATGAGTTTTCAATATCGTCACCTACTCTTCATGGTTTATTCATTAACAACAGCAACATGGATACAACCATCTTCCCCGTATGCATGTGTATGAACTGCTTTGGCTGTTTCTTCAACTGAAAACTTATGGGTAATGATTTTTTCCAACGGATATTTCCCTGATTCAATCAGCCGCAGCGCTACACCTACTGTCTGTTTGGGACGTCCCAATACGCCTTTGATCGTTAGCAATTTCCACGTAATTTTACTGCTCATGAGCTTATCGGCCAGGCGATGATCTGTGCCGGAATGAACAATCGTTCCATACAAACCGGCAATATCTACAGCCGTAACAATTTGCTGTGGAGCTGTAGCCGCATTAATCACGACATCGGCCATTTCTCCATCGGTCACTTCTTTAATTTCTTCGGCGATGTCTTGGGTATCTGCATGAAAGACGTGATCAGCACCCAGATCCTTTGCGATGTTCAAGCGGTGTTCATCTCGTGAAAGTCCTGTTACGATAATCTTGCCAGCTCCTGCCTCTTTGGCTCCAACGACAGCGCCAAGCCCCATTGGACCAGGACCTTGAATCACAACGGTATCGCCTACTTTGGCTTGCCCTACCTCTTGAACCCAGTGAATACCATTTGAGATTGGAATAAAGAGTTGAAGCAATTCCGCTGAAATATCAGAATTTACCTTATGAATAATCGCGCGGGGATGCAGATACATATATTCGGCAAATCCACCCCATAGGGCCGTTTTTGGATGGTTGACGGACATCGAACCGTACCGAAGATCAAAACACAATTGATATTGTCCTCTCAAGCATGCATCACATGTTCCACATGGAATATACTCTTCGACGACGATCCGATCACCCGCTTTCACTCCCCATCGCTTAGCCGCTCCTTCCCCAATGCTTTCAATTCGGCCTACAATTTCATGGCCAATCACATTCGGAATTTGATGTACGCCATTCCCTCCGAAAAGGTAGGCTTCACTATCAAATCCGCATACCCCGCATGCTTCCACATGCAATAGCCCATCGTTATGACTTGTTTCAGGTAATGGAAATTCCCGAATTTCAATTTGTTCCTTTCCCACAAGCACGGCTGCTTTTGCAGTTTTTGGCATCACTCATTCTCCTTCTTGTCCTCTTCTATACTGCTTTGACAGACCTTCTCCAACGGGTTAACGTAGGATTTAAGAGCTGTACTAAATCCTCATGCTGGCACCACGCCAGGCTTTCTAATTCCAAAGGATCAAGGTAGACTGTCTTGCCTGTGCGAATATCCTTTATCATCAACCGCACACCATTCGCTGATTGATCCAATTGAACGCAAACATGAGCAAATTCGCTTTTCAGCCTCATCGGCGTATTCATTGCGCTAGCCACTCCCTTTCATGAAATCCTTAACGAGCGGGAACAAACTTCCACAGCGCGGACTCCACTTCCGCTTCTTCTATTGCTTTACAAACCTCAGCATGGGATCCATAGCGAATATCCGGTATTTTCCGAAACATCACGGTTGTCTCCACTACATCCTCGAACGGGAAAGGATCCACTTCCACTACTCCGCCCCCACGGCCTTGAACCGAAAGCATAACTCCCGATCCATCCAACGTCATCCGTACAGGCCCCAATGTAAGCTGATCTGTCGTCGCTGGCGTCCGCATCGAAACATATTGGGAAAGACGATCCATGAGTTGAACCAGCTCGTAATCCATCCACAATTTATCTTCAAAACGGCTCCGAGGCTCATCTTTACTCCACAATTTCATTTTCAATTCAACCCATGCCTTTTGTTGTGCAATGATCGTTTCTTTCATAAAAGAGACCAAATCATCAGGAGTTTTATAAGTAAAGGAAGGATCATACCCGAAACGACTGGTATATAATCCAATCCAATGCATACCGACCAACAGACCAGCATATGGATCTTCTTCTTTTACCTGTTCGTATCCCTTACCATAAAAATCAACATGCTGACGCAGGTTTACATTGATAAACGGGATCGGCTGCCCGGTTACCTGATTGAATAGGACTTCTTTATCCGATTCAATCCAGCCAATGTCGTGCTTGGCTACCGCAAGACAAATGGAATCATAGGTTGCAGGACGTTCGAATTGTTCATTCCCCCAATAACGCATAACTTCTCCTGCCTGCAATGAATGGTCGTACTGATTCACAATGTGCAAACTTCCGCTATGCTTCGTAATAAACATGACCATCGCTCCCTTTATTTAATGCTGTGTTTAAACTCATTTGGAATGTGGCGGGCTACTCCTGTCTCAATTGCGGTATGGATAACTTTTTGCCTTACAAACTCCACAACCTGAGAATTAAATGCACTCGGAATGATGTATTGCTCACTCAACTCGTCATCACCGACAATTGAAGCAATGGCATAAGCTGCGGCAAGCTTCATCTCTTCGTTGATCGTGGTCGCTTGGCAATCCAGTGCTCCTTTAAAAATACCGGGAAAACAAAGAACGTTATTGATTTGATTCGGATAGTCAGAACGCCCCGTCGCCATAACCCGAACGTAGGGTGAAGCCTCTTCTGGATCAATTTCAGGTGTAGGATTGGCCATGGCGAAAACAATAGGATCCCTGGCCATTTTTTTCAGATCTTCAATGGTTAATGCTCCTGGGCCCGACAAACCGATAAATACATCCGCTCCTTCAATCACGTCAGACATGCTTCCTGATAGATTCTCAGGATTCGTATGTTCGGCATACCACCGATACATTGGATTCGAATAATTTTGTCCTTTGTGCAGTGCCCCAGCAGAACGTGTCACCCCAATGATGTTATTTACACCCGCGTTCATGAGAATTTTAGTGCAGGCGACGCCTGCGGCTCCCGCACCGCTAAAAACTACTTTTATGTCTTGCATACGCTTGCCTACCAGTTTCAAAGCGTTGATTAGACCAGCCATCATGACAACGGCAGTCCCATGCTGATCATCATGAAAAACCGGGATGGTTAATTCTTGCTTCAGACGTTCCTCAATTTCAAAACAACGAGGTGATGAAATATCTTCAAGATTGATTCCGCCAAATGCTGGAGCAATGGCTTTAATGATTGTAATGATTTCTTCCGTATCTTTTGTGTCAAGACAAAGCGGAAAAGAGTCGACACCGGCAAGTGATTTAAAAAGCATTGATTTTCCTTCCATTACCGGCATAGCTGCAAGCGGACCAATGTCTCCCAACCCGAGCACTGCCGTTCCATCTGAAATGACGGCAACTGTATTTCTCTTAATCGTAAGAGAAAATGCCTTAGCCGGATCTTCGTGTATCGCTGTGCAAACACGAGCTACTCCTGGTGTATAAACATGGGACAGATCATCATGATTTTTCACAGTCACTTTCGGTATAACTTCTAGCTTGCCGCCGTGATGCACAAAAAATGTTTGATCGGTTATTCCACCTGAATCTGTAAGGACTGGCGCAAGACTTTGGTATTCACTTTTTTTTCCATTCATAGAATTCCCCCCAAATCTATCCGAAAGTATGTTAGTTATTGATAACTATCAATAATAGTAAAAAAATTGGTTTATATACCTATAGTAACAGAGCCTCCTTTTTGACGTTAGTTAGTAATAACTAACATTTTGTGTTTCAAATATACTTCCTAAAATCCATTGTTGTCAATATATTTTTACAATTCACCGAATTACTCTTTATCAGGTCAGCCAAACTTTTCCTTTACAGCTGTTTTAACAACCCATGTTATTCCCTTGATAGGCAATCAATCATCTGAGAAGCCTACCGTTCTCATCTAACCTTCAATTGCCATTCCCTATCATTATAAAAGGGGAGGCTCTTATTTTTAGTCGGTTTTACTAAAACAAGAGCAGTCCCATCCTACTTAAATTGCCCTTTTGTTTCGGGTATTATCCAACTTCCGATAATATATAAAATAAAAATCCCTGCCAGAAAATAGCCTAGTGTAGCCGGAAGAGCTGAGACTGACCCGCTTGTCAAAGATACGAAGGTAGGCATCATACCTCCGACAGCAAAGCCGATATTCCAGCACAGGCCAGTCCCAGTTGAACGTACAGCAGTTGGAAACCGCTCATTTAAAAAGATGAGTGTGGGAGCATACGCTGCATTAGCCAGAAAAGTAAGCACGCAGGCATAAATTGTAATTTGAGTAATATCCGTTGCACCGGCCAATTTCATGTAAAAGAACGGTAGACCAACCATACAAAGAATACCAGTTACTATAAATGTTTTCTTCCGCCCAAGGAGATCGCTGAGATAACCAACAAGGGCAGTTGATATAATCACCACGATACTAATGATCATAAGAATCCTGGATGCTGTGCTGCTCGGTATCTCATTTACCACATGTAAAAAAGTAGGGAGATATCCAGTCGTCAGGTAATAAGCAGTTCCACCACCAGCCACGATCAAAAGATTAACCAGCATGGTAGAAAAATATTGACCAAAAACTGTGCGAATTGGCGACTTTTGCGGTTTGTTCGTAGCCTGTTTAGCTTTTTGAGCTTCCAACCATAACGGTGATTCGTCCAGTGATTTAAATATAAAAATGCCAAAAATGGAACTTAGAATTCCTGAAAAGAACATGATCCTCCATCCCCATTCATCGAATGCCTGCCCGGGGAAAGCCGAGGAAACGGCAAAGTATACGATGGAAGCAAAGAAAGAACCTAACCCTGCCCCTCCGCCGCCAACCAATCCTGACATAAGTCCACGCCACTTTGGTGGAACTGTCTCAGTCCCAATCGTATGTGTCGATGCAACGACACCGCCAACAAAAACACCTTGTATCAATCGTAAAAGCAAGAATAATACGGTGGCTGCAATCCCGATTTGCTCTACCGTCGGCAATGCTCCAAACAGGGCGGTTGCGATCCCTACACCAACGACTGCAATTATCATAGCTTTCTTTCTTCCATACCTATCCGCGTATGAGCCGAACACAGCAGAACCGATAGGGCGCATGAGCAAAGTTACGGCAAAAGAGCCATAAGTGGCTGCAAGTTGAAACATGGGATTTGTAGCTGGAAAAAACAGTTTTCCTACTGTGGGTGCAACAAATAGAAGAATAAAAAGGTCAAACAGATCAAACGACCATCCCAAAAGGGAAGCAACGGTGGCATTTACAACTTGCCGTCGATTAGCTTTCCCGGGTACGCTATTGCTGCAAACCTCTTCGTTTACAGGCAACTCTGATTTTACTGACATATATCGTTCCCCTCTCCGTAAACATAAGATGTCCTTACCATTCCAAATATTCAGAAATATATTAGCAAAAAAATTGCAACGCACAGTGCATAAAGGTTGATTTCAATTACACTCATCCGTCCGAATCATTGAAAAGAATTCGTTCATCTTCAAATAATCTTCGGGAGTATCTACATCTCTCCCCCAAAACGAATGAGAAAAGGAAACGACCTTCATTCGTTTTGGAAAACGTTTGATTATAGAGCGTCCGCCTTCATCTCCATCTATCTCTAAAAAAAACTTGTACAAGGAGGCGTCAAACAAGATCGGATGTCCTAGCTCTCCGGCATACTGGGGACGAATAATCCGGACTCCCATTGACCGATGTAATTCATAGACACGGATTAATTCTTTGATCACATGAACTGGCACATACGGCTGATCGGCAAGAAACACCAGCATTCCCTCCGTCCGATCAGCAATCGATCGAACTCCCCGTTTTAAAGAGGATGCCATTCCCTCCTGATAAAAAGGGGTCGCCACGACCTCCACATTAGGCAAGTCTTTTGTATATTTATGAAATTCTTCCGTATGGCTTCCACCAACTACTACGATTGGTTTTAGTTCTGAACCAACTGCAGCGTCCACTGCATATCGAAAGAGGGGCTTCCCCTTCAAAGGCAATAAAAGCTTAGGCTGCCCCATCCGCTTTGACATTCCCGCCGCTAAAATCACCGCACCGATTTTAGACATGAATCTTTTCTCTTCCATGTAAGGACAATGCATCCCTTTTGCTTCGTGTTACCATAAGTTCAGACACGATACTGATGGCAACCTCATCAATGGTTTCTGCGGCTAAATCCAACCCGATCGGCGCGTGAATCGGTCCATCCGATAAAGCAAAGCCAATATTGGAGAGCATCTCCTTTGTCCTCGATAATGGGCCCAATACGCCTATATAGCGAGGGTTGCTTTTTATAGCCACTTTTAATGACTCTTCATCACGTTTTTGATAATGATTCATGATTACCCAGCATGCGCCGGATAGCTCTGAATAGTCTACCAATGAAGGTTCCTTCACCATGTGCGATGCAACAGGAAAACGCCTGTGATCATTAAACTCGCTTCTCGGGTCCAGGACAGTCACAGAAAATCCGACAGTATGTGCCAGTTGAACGACAGGTACAGCATCGTGACCGGCACCTGCCACAATCAATCGCTCACTGGGACGAACCGTATCGATCACATACTGTCGGCCATGTATTTGCATGACTTGAGCTCTTGTACGCTGCTCGGCCTCCATAACCGTATGTCGTCGAACCTCTTCTGGAAGTTCTGCAACCTCTCCCCACATATTTCCATCTTGATCGAATAATACTCGGAGACCTGTTGGAACTTCTAGCACGAAGGAGAATGGTTGATCTGAAGCAGCTGCTTCCATCATCTTTCTCCAAAAAATGTCCTGTTCATCTATAGGTAAAACGAGAATTTTTAATGAACCTTTGCAGCCAATTCCCAATCCCCAAAGGTCATTTTCACTAAGGTTATATTCACGAAGAATAGGCGTTTGCTCACTCATAGCCCTCTCTGCCCATCCAAATAAATCGCTTTCCAAACATCCGCCACTTAACATACCGAACATTTGGCCATCCGCTGCCATCATCATCTTGGTTCCGGGCTGTCGATACGCAGAACCACGTACTTCCGTAATCATCAACAAGGCTGTCTGCTGCCCTCGTGCCCAAGCCTGCCGAATGTGATGAAATATATCTCGCATTTCTTGCATACGGGACATATGCGCTCACCCCTCAACCTCAATCTAATGGAAATTATCGTTCTAGAAATGTCAGGAAGCTCTCCTTCTCCCTGACATTTCTGACTATCTTCACACAACCAACTTATCTTCGTTTTTTTCGGCTTCCAAGATCAGCTGACGAAGTCGATATGGACTGATCGGCAAGTCATTAATACAAATGGTGAGTGGTCGCATGGCATCAATTACAGCATTTGCGATAGCAGCGGGAGGGGATATCGCTCCACCTTCACCTACCCCTTTTATTCCCATTGGGTTTCTCTTTGATAGAGATTCCTGATGTCCCATTTCAACTACAGGAATTTCCATCGATGTCGGGAGCAAGTAATCCATATAGGTACCTGTAAGCAATTGTCCACTCTCGTTATACACAATTTCTTCATATAAAGCCCCGCCAATTCCTTGCGCAACTCCACCTTGAATTTGGCCGTCAACAATCATCGGATTCAAAACTTTTCCACAATCATGAACAACAATGTATCGAAGGATATCAACAAAGCCAGTAGATTTATCTACTTCTACTAGTGCGATATGGAATCCGGACGAGAAAGTCACCGTTGGGGGTACAAAATAATGCGAAACTTCTGCGCCTGGCTCCATTCCCTTTGGAACTTTGCTGCGCGGACCTGGTCTTGCCGCTAACGCAATTTCTTTTAATGTAACAAATCGTTCAGGGAGTTCACGATGATACACCTTGCCGTCATTCATTTCAAGATCTGCAGGAGCCACTTCAAGCATCTCCCCTGCTATCGCCAACAACTTCTCACGCAACCGTTCTGAAGCTATTTGCACCGCGGATCCAGCAGTGACCGCACCGCGGCTAGCGAATGTTCCAGTGCCATATTGCAATAATCCCGTGTCCCCTGCCTTTACCGTCACTTGTTCAGGATTTACATTAAATTCATCAGCACAGATTTGTGACAACGTCGTTTCATGACTTTGACCATGGGGACTTGAACCAACATGTGCAATAATATGCCCTGTGGAATCCAGACGGACCATTGCACCTTCATGCGGACCGATGCCTGTTCCTTCTATATAGGAAGAAATCCCGATTCCGATATACTTGCCTTGTTGCTTCATTTCTGCCTGCTGTTTACGGAACTCTTCATAGCCGACAATTTCCAATGCTTTTTTCAAACCTGCGGGATAATCACCGCTATCATAAATAAGCTCTGCGCCGTCCCGATAATACATATTTTGGTCATATGGCATCTCTTCCGGCTGAATCATATTTTTTATCATGACCTCAACAGGGTCCATCTGTAATTTTTCAGCAATCATATCGATAATCCGATCCATTACAAAAACAACCTCAGGTCTTCCGGCCCCCCGATAGGGAACATTTGGCGTTTTATTGGTTAGTACAACCTGTCCCAAAATCTCGTAATTCAGAATTTTAAAAATCCCGCGAAGGTGTGCCGCACTATTGTACGCACAGCATAAAGCGAACGAATTGAAAGCTCCATTATCTTGTAAGAAACGATCCTTCAAGCCTAAAATGGTTCCATCCCCGCTAAAAGCAACTTCCACGTCATGAACCTGATCGCGGGAATGGCGTGTGCTTTGAAGATGCTCTAGGCGATCTTCAATCCATCTTACAGGCTTTTTTAATTTCATTGAAAGATAAGGAATCAACATTTCTTCAGGATAAACGGAACATTTCGGACCAAAACCTCCACCAACTTCCGGTGCAATAACGCGAATGTTATTTTCGATCAAGCCGACTAGTAAAGATAAATATTTTCGAACCATAAAAGGAACTTGTGTCGATGACCAAACTTGCATTTCACCATGCCGCGGCTCATAAGTCGCTAACACCCCGCGAGTCTCCAGAGGATTCCCAGAAACCCTGGGCGTTTTTATACGAGCCTTTATCATATGATCCGCTTTTGCAAACGCTTCTTTACAATCGCCAGTCGAGAGTTGAAAATGAGCTTGCACGTTGTTTCCCAGATCCGGGTGAATAATAATGGTATCTTCTTCTATTGCTTGGTACGGGTCAGTAACAACAGGAAGAGGTTCATATTCGATTTTGATTAAATCCGCAACATCTTCTGCGGTATATCTATCTTCTGCTACGACAATGGCAATAGGCTGTCCCATATAAAATACACGATCTTTTGCTAGAAGATACTCAGGACATGTTTTAATAATAGGTTGGATTGATTTTTCAAGAGCTTCAGGTATTGTGAATTCTGTAAAAACGGTGAATGGCTCTACTTCCCCTTCAATATCTTCCGCTGTAATGACGGCGTACACACCTTCCATCGCTTTTGCTCCAGACGTATCAATGCTTTTGATGATGGCATGTGCATGGGTACTACGCACGAAAGTTGCTTCTACCATACCTGCCAGTTTGATATCAGCTACAAACTGACCTGTTCCAGTAAGCAAACGATAATCTTCTTTCCGTTTTACATTTTGCCCAACATACTTCGCCATTGGTTCAGCCTCCTATTTTCGAAAAATGAGAAGCTTGTTTTACGGCCTTAATAATATTGGCATATCCAGTACATCTGCATAAATTACCGGAAATCGCTTCTCTAATCTCCTCTTCGTTCGGATTCGGGTTTTCCTTTAGATAGCTGACCAGCGTCATAAGAAAACCTGGCGTACAAAATCCACATTGTAGTGCATGATGATCCGCAAAGGCTTGCTGAAGAGGATGAAGCTCTCCACCTTCAGCGACTAGCGATTCAACAGTTTCTACTTTACATCCATCTGCTTGCACAGCTAACATTAGGCATGAGCGAACAGGCTCATCATTTAACAATACCGTACATGCACCACAAACCCCATGTTCACAACCAACATGCGTTCCTGTCAGCCCCAACTTTTCACGGATAAAATCGGATAAGAGAAGGCGGGGTTCCACTTCTTCATTGATAACGCTTCCATTCACATGTAAAGAAATCGTTCCCTTGGTCATATTCTTGTACACTCCTTTGACCGATCCACAGCTAGCTTTAAGGCGCGCAATGTCATAACTCCCGTCAATTCCCTACGATAATCTGCTGAAGCGTGCATATCACCGTCAGGTTCTACACTTTCCGCAGCCATATCACTTGCTTCCTTCAGTACCTCATCAGTTGGACTTTTCCCAATCAGGAATTCCTCAGCTGGTTCTACTGCACATGGAACAGGGCTGGCACCACCTACAGCAATCCTTGCAAAAGATATTTCTCCCTTCTCATCCAGGTCTACGACCGCTGCAACTTCAACAATCCCAAAGTCGCCATGCCTTCTGGCAACTTCAACAAAGGCTGAACCGCTTGAAGGATTTAAAACAGGAAATCTAACTTCTTTTACCATTTGATCCGGCTGGAGTGAAGTTAACAAATAGGTGAGGAAAAATTCTTCGGGACTTACGATTTCTTCCCCACTTGTACTTGCGATGACAATTTCTCCCCGTAACGCAGTGATTACACACGGCAGCTCTGCTGAAGGGTCAGCATGAGCGATACTTCCGCCAATCGTTCCCCTATTCCGAATTTGCGCGTGACCTACCCAGTGAATCGCTTCAGATAGTAAGGGGCACTTCTCTCTAATGATTTGCGATTTTTCAACGTCAACATGTCTTGTTAAAGCGCCTATGGCAATGTATCCATCCTCTTCGCGTATATAATTGAGCCCTTCGACTTTTCCTATATCAATTAAATATTTGGGTGTCGAAAGTCTCATATTCAGGACAGGAATTAAACTCTGTCCTCCCGACAAAATCTTCGCTTCCTCTCCATATTCCTCCAAATATTGCAAGGTCTCTTCTACGCTTGTTGGACGAAGATAGTTAAACTTGAATGGTTTCATGAAGAACCTCCATAGAAATTAGAACTATCGTGCACGTATCTTCATCAGGCTACCGTATGCTTAAGTTGTTTTTCGATATCATTAAAGAATTTACCAGCCATGAATTTCGCAATCCCCCCTAATACCCGATTGCCGACACTTGCAATCATGCCTCCTACCTCGGCATTACACTCCCAGACCAATTTGCATCCATTTCCACTTGGGATCAATTTACAGTCCATTTCGGCTGAAACAAATCCAGGTTTACCGCTTCCTTCCGCTTTTAAAATATAATGAGCAGAAGGTTCAACATCCTCCAATTTAACTTTTCCAGTGTACTCGCCTTTTACTGCAGCCACTCCAAGCTTAAGAATCACATCATACTCTCCAACACCTGTAAGAACCAGGCCCTCGCAACCAGGTACAGCATTTTTTAAAATCTCCGGATTGTGCAGAGCGTCCCAAATTTTTTCGACAGGCTGTTTGAAACTAACTTCCCCTTTTAAGTTCATATCCGATTTCCTCCTCGTAAAAATATGAGCCCTGAAATGTTTGTTATTAATAACTAACATGCGATATTTAAAAAAACACCTCCATTCAAAACCTTTTTGAAGATGTACATACCTATTACGGGCCGAATAACCTGAATCTTTTAAATTGTATTGCCGTAGAAAGAATATATCATAGTATACAAACTAGATCAATATAATTAACTTTTTTAATTTAAATGAAAGGCATTCTTTTCTTCGTAGCATTTTTCCAACTCAGAAACAATGGATCTTTTATCCATTCCTTCACCTATAAAAACCGCAACCATATTCATATCCAAATCTTCACATACAGAATAATCAATTTGATTCTCTGTCTGATGAAAGGAGATGAGCTTTGAATGGTCTGTAAAGCAAACAAAACCTTTTGCCCGATAAACTGCTTTAGGCAAATGTAAAAGAAACGATTCGAACTTCGATTTAACCACTGGTTGGTTAAATTGATAATAAAATGTTTCTACATAATTAAACAACTTATCAGTAAGAGAAAAATCATCTGTTACTTTTGGTTGAAGCTTAACCTGTTTTGCTTTCCTCATGTTTAACAACTGAGACAAATCCATTTCACCATGAATGGTTGTATAAAGCACTGCTTCAGGATTATCCTTTTCAATCAAATTTCGTATCTTTTCTAACTCTGGTTCGCGTACTAAATCCACTTTGTTCATTAGAAGCAAATCAGCGTATTTTATTTGATTGCGAAAGGTTATTTCTAAAGCTTTATTTAACTCAAAACGAGATTGTAAAGCAAGGAAGCGTGATGCATCAACGATTGTGATCACTCCCTTGAGTTCAATTTGTTCATAAACAGTAGGATTGTTCACCAATTCGGCGATGATATCAGAAGGATCGGCAATCCCCGTCGTTTCGATAATAATTTCATCAGGACTAAACTCTCTTATCATTTCATTTATTCCACTTGCAAGTTGGTTTCGAATGGAACAGCAAATACAACCGTTCAGTATTTTTTTTACAGAATATCCCCGTGCCTGAACTTGCACACCATCGATGTCCTCTTCACCGATTTCATTCATAATGACGATAGCTTTCCTGTTGCGCTCGCGGAAAAAATCGAGTATTTTTTGCAGTAACGTTGTTTTTCCACTTCCAAGATAACCCGTTAGTATATAAACGCCTGTTTGCATTTTATCTCCTCCTGCTTGCAACTGCCTTTATTCATTTTGTCTCTGATTTCTTGATACTCATCTAACGTTTTTTAAATCAATGCATCACCTCCCTTTTTCTATAAATGCTTAGGATAAATAGCAGATTGGGTTTTTAATCCTCTTAAAAAACCATGGAAGTACTGTGAGCAGGCTGTAGTTTAGCCTTAGGATCAATATAAGCTTTGGCGTTGCTTACAGCTATCGGTGCCTCTCCAAAACCAACTGCGATAAGTTTTATCTTTCCTGGGTATGTTGTAATATCCCCTGCCGCGTATATGCCAGGAATATTCGTTTCCATTTTAGAATTGACAACAATACTCCCTTTTTCTATTTCAAGGTCCCAGTTTTTGATCGGGCCTAATGATGAAACGAACCCAAAATTCACAATTACGGCGTCCACTTCCAATATCTTTTCTTCTTGAGTCTTATTGTGGTAAACAACTACCTTTTCAATTTTTTCTTCACCAATGAGTTCTTTTATTTCATACGGCGTAATGACATCGACTGTAGACTTCATCAAGTTTTCTACGCTATGTTCATGTGCACGAAACTTGTCCCGGCGGTGAATAATGCTCACTTCTTTAGCGATCGGCTCCAGCATAAGGGCCCAGTCAACAGCAGAGTCCCCACCGCCGACAACAAGGACTTTTTGGTCAGCAAATATTTGTAAATCATCGATGAAATAATGTAGATTTTTGCTTTCAAATTTCGCTGCTTCAGGGTTCTCAAGGCGTCTTGGTTCAAACGCGCCGACCCCTGCTGTGATGATAATGGCTTTAGAGAGATGAACGCCCTTATTTGTAGTTATTTCAAATTTCTCTTCCTGTTTTTCGACATGTATCACTAATTCCTCCAGCACGATAGTTGGCTCAAAACGCCTCGCTTGCTCTTCTAGCGCATCGACCAATTCCTGTGCCCGCACTTTGGGAAATCCAGCTATATCATATATAAATTTTTCAGGATATAATGCAGCCAACTGTCCACCTAATTGAGGCATGCTCTCAATTATTTTTACACTGCACTGACGCATTCCACCATAAAATGCTGTAAATAGACCTGCTGGTCCGCCACCTATAATAGTAATATCGTACACTTTTTCATCACGATAGATGTTCATATGGTTCCTCCGCTTATTTATATATTTTTCTCGTCCCTATAAAGAAATATTTACCTCATCCACGAAACCTTTTGGCTCTTTCAGGAAGAGCAAGACGATTATGGCAGATATAGCAAAACAGCCCCCAGTCATCATGAGCGATGCTCCAAGTCCTTTAGACATCGCCATCTGACCAATGATAAAAGGAGCAAATGCGCTGACTCCCCTAGAAACGTTATAGATGATTCCCTGAGCCGTTGCTCGAATTTCAGTAGGGTATAGCGCAGAAAATGTAGGTGCGAATCCACTATGGTAGCCTGTTCCAAAGAACGCGACGATCGTACCGAAAAACAAAAGGAGGATTTCGTTTTTTATAAGAATATACATGGGGACTGCTAGAGCTGAAATTGCAAAATACAGTACAAATGTAGATTTTTTCCCAATTTTACTAGCAATGACACCAAACAATATATAACCAAGCCATGCACCTACTTGTGAGGCGATAATCCAGCCGGACGTTTTCACAATGTCCAGCCCAGGCCCTCCAGCGCTTTGTGGTGTCGATAAGTACGTAGGCAGCCACGTAAATAATCCCCAATATCCTAGCAACGAGAACATAGTAAATAGGATACAAACGATCGTAATTGGGGCGTGATTACCAATCAAAATTCCCATTGTTTGTTTGAAGGAAAGGCGTTTCGTTTGGTTTTTCCACATATGAGATTCCGGAGTATGCTTGCGAATCCACAGGGCGAGAAGTGCTGGGATTACACCTGCAAAAAAAACTCCTCTCCATCCAAACATCGGAATGACAATCGCTGTAATAAGGGCTGCAGCCGCATATCCAACAGCAAATCCACTTTGTACGAAAGCCATCACAATGTTACGATGTTTAGCCGGCCACGTTTCCATGACGAGGGCAGCTCCCGCCGACCACTCTCCCCCCATTCCAAGGCCTACGAGAATTCTAAAAACCATTAATTGAGTAGCTGTCTCTGAAAACCCACATAAAACAGTGGCAAAAGAATAAATAAGAATACTAAAAATCATTGATTTTGTTCGACCCCATCGATCTGCTACAAACCCGAAAATGATGCCGCCAAAAGCGGAGGCGATTAGTGTAGCAGAAGCAATGGTACCCGCCACCGACTGAGTCAACTCTAAATCTTGCATGACATAAACGATGACCATGGAATAAAGCATCAGGTCCATTATATCCAGCATCCATCCAAAAAAAGCTGCCCAAAATGATTGCCACTGGGCTTTAGTAGCCCCTCTGTACCATGGTAATGCCCGCTCATTTGAATCGGGCCTTATTTCCACTGGTTGATGGCTCATGGTAGTTCCCCTCCTTTAAAATAAATGATCGCTTTCATTTATATAAACCGGTTATGTTAGTTACATATAACTAACATAGTCGAGTAAAAAAAAAATCTAAAAGACCTCCATTCAACGCTCTCACTTACTAATATACTACTCATCGTTGTTAGTTAGTAATAACTAAACATCTCGCTTTAAAAAAATGGCTTTAAAGCCATCCCGCAATATCAGTAATTAATTTTATATTCAGAATATATCAGTGGTTTATTTCAATGTCAATATTTAAAATGAGTCTCGTAAATTGTTTACATACAAATTATTAATCAAATACACAACCCCATTTTCGACGTTAGACCTAAAAATCTTTGACAATATTCTACATTTGGCTTTATAGTTTAGTTAGTAATAACTCATCTATCATTTATACAATCTACTTCAATTTGGGGTGTAATGATTGGAAACAAACGAAAAGCTTGAACATATGAGTACACGCGATAAAATTATTTATGTCGCGATTAATTTAATGGCTAAAAGCGGATATAAATCTGTAACGATAAAAGAAATAGCAAAGCATGCTTCAGTAAGTGAAATGACCGTTTTTCGCCATTTTGGAACGAAGAAACAAATAATGGAGTATGCTATCGACCATTTTTACTACACAGCTCCTATGAAGAAAATTTTTAACGAGAATATTGAATGGGATTTAGAAAAAGATTTACTTCTCGTTAGCAAATCTTATCATGAACTAATGAATAGAAACGTAAAGGTTATCAGTATTGCTTTTAAAGAAGGCAATACTATTCCCGGTTTGCTGGATCAAATAAACAAGCATCCTCGACAGCTTAAAGAATTTCTCGTAGATTATTTCTCAAAGATGCAGGAGTTAGGGAAAATAATCCCTAGTGATCCCGAGACCTATGCAATGATATTTCTATATTTAAGTTATGGCGAGTTTGTTTCCCGCTCTTTTGTAGCAGGTCATATGATAACATCTATCCCTCAGGAAGAGATCATCAAAACAAGTGTACGTTTATTTGTCAAAAGCTTGACTCCACAATCCATTAGTTAGTCAGTTAGCATTCTAACGCACCGGAAAAACCGATAAAACCGGATTCCCTTATACCAGGAAATCCGGTTTTATTCATTCACCTGTAGCAAGGCTCCGGAAATCGAAAGCGCTTCACCCTATAATCGTTTTGGTATAGTATAATTATCTATGCTAATGAAATACTAAGCCCATAATTTGGTATAATTGACATAATATTTTTTGTTTGGAGGAATAATTTGTGAATGAACCACAAAATGATTTAACTGGACAGGTCGGGCTCAATTTACGGATGATTCGAAAACGTATGAAAGTGAGTCTTGATGAGCTAGCAAACGCTAGTGATGTCAGCAAATTGACATTAGGGAAAATTGAAAGAGGCGAAGCAAACCCGACTTTAAATATTCTTTGGAAAATATCTAGAGCACTAAATGTCCCTTTAACTTCTTTGCTAACTCTCGACGAGGAGACTGAATTATTTCCCTTTGGTGAAATTCGTCAATTAGCAGGTAACAATAATGATTGGCATATAAATCCTCTTTTTAAAGCTTTTGGTACAACCGAATGGTATCGAGCTTGTGTAGAACCAAACAGTCAATACAGTGAATCTCATTTAAAAGGTTCCGAAGAAATGATTATTGTATTGAATGGTGAACTTGATATGAAAGTGGATCAGAAAAGCTATCATTTAAAACAATGGGACGTGATAAAATTTAAGGGTGAAGAATATCATAGCTATATAAATCAGAGTGACGAGCAAATATTTTTATTAGTATCATTAACCTACCCATCCACTTAATAATGACTATCTTTATTTCATATAAATCAAGATCCAAGTATTTATGACTTACATTAACCTAAGAATCCATGCAAGAGTTTTGCTAAACCGAAGCCAGTTCTCACATCCTATTATGGTGATTGACTGGCTTCAGTTGATTGATTCGCAAAGATTCAAAGGAATGCAGGATTCATTTTCATGTAGGAAAAACCCTACCGCTTTGGCGCCCGAAAACCAGCCGCCTGCGCTTCTTCTTCCGTAGCAAACCACATCTCTGCATTTGTCTTGTCATAGCTTGCGGAGCCAGGCACGTGATAAATTTTATCCCCTTTGGAGTTAATATTTCCTTTGATCGGCTTGCCCTCCGGGGGCGTTTGTGCCGCGTCCTTTGCTTCTTGCTTAGGCTTTTCGGCATTCTTTTTCGGCTCCGCTTTCTTCTCCCCGTCAATGCCCCACAGTCCCCGGTTTTGTTCTCTGGCTTCCCGCTCTGCCGCTAAAAACAGATCAGCATGAGCCACATTTGGCGGGATCGTCATTATTCGGGCATATCCATCACGAACCAGCTTTTCGTTGACAAAGGTGCCATCGGGCAAATAGACGTATGCGAGAAGTCGCTTGTACTTGTCGTACGGTTCAACGTCAAACTTGAGGGTTACTTTCTGATCGGCTAGCAGTTCCTTTGTAAAATTGCTTGCTTCTTTTCCATATGGGTCTACAGGATGATTGGGCTTGACTGTTTCTGGTGTATCCATGCCAATCATCCGCACCTTTTCACCGGTTGCCAATTCAAAGGTATCGCCGTCAACCACGCGCTTCACCGTGGCCTCCATTTCCCCGTTTGCCTGTGGCTGTCCTGAAGCAGAGCATGCTCCGAGCAGCATTGCCAACAGGAACAGGAATAACGCAAATCGTTTCATTTCTTTCCTTCTCCTTTTTCTTCGTTGCATCGTTTTCCAGAGTAGAGGAAGAAAAGGTTTCGGTCAATACTTATCAATACCCATAAATTGCTATAATAGATTCACAATGGCAGTTAGCATGCAAACAGATGGAGGTAATCTTGTATGGGGTGGTCATCAATGCGGTACATTCCGAATAAATACAACGATGAATGTAAAAGGATAGACGAATCCCTTTTAAAACTTCTGAGAGAACGACAAACTCTAGCCAAAAACCAAAAATTATTTCCACCAAAAGACATATTGCAGGAATGGGCAGAGAAATACCAGATGGACGTATCCGAGATCTCTTGGTTCTTGCATAGCGTGAACGCAGGAGCACGTCCTGTGATACCAAATGAGTTTGGAGAACTGCTTACTGTTCTGCCTCTTATGAAAAAAGAAGAAGCAGCTGGCTTTACCTATCTTCTAACTCATGTAAAGCAATACCAAAATGCGAGTAAGGTCTATCTCGAGATTAACGCCGCTAGCGATAGTGATGATATCGGTCATATTCGCCCTCACTTACTTCTGGAGATCATAAGTGATACGGACTATTACGTTCGCAAAAGCGGAGCCCGAGGCAGTGACCGGCAAATCCAGCTCACTTTTCATGTTGCTCCCCGCTTGCCTGATCATGTAAGCGAAATGACATTTGCTTTAGTACCCTACTCTGTTCCGCGCGAGGCGCCGCCAAAGGAGATGATTCTGGATCAAGAAATTCACTTTGAATAATGGACAGTATGATAGTGTGCAGCACCGAAAAAAACGACCTTACCCAAGGTCGTTTTGTCTATACTTCCCGACTTAGTCGCGATCGGAGTTAAATAAAAAGAATAAGACGGCCACAACAATAATAATCCATAACAGCTCATCATTATCACGGTCAAAGAAACCGTCGAACAGACCCATAGCGAAAGTCCTCCTTTCCCTTCTCGCTACAGCCTATGCAACAGACTAGACACGTGTCATTACTTGGAAGAGCCCAAAAGTGAAAAAGATGTTCTACTCCAGCTTGGCCCGAATCAGATGAGCATACGTCGTAAGCTGTCTTGCTTCGGTTACGAACCCGAGTTCAGTCAGTTCAGCAAGCAAACGGGACCGATCCGCGTAGCATCTGTCCTGTATTTCCGCAATCGCTTGTTCTTTCCCAGCTTGCTGAAGTGCATTCACATGCCACTGGCGATGCTCCTGATCGAAAAACATCAAATCCGCGATAACGAGCCTGCCTCCTGGCTTTAAGACCCTGCGGCACTCCGCCAAGGCAAGCCGCTTTTGATCCTCTGTCAAATGATGGAGGGCGTAGCTTGTTGCTACAAAATCAAAGTCATTTTCCAAAAACGGAAAGGCAAAAAAAGTACCTAGCTTTGTTTCTATCTCTGGAGATTTGTGTCTACATTGTCTCAGCATTTGTGGAGATTGATCAAACCCGCTGATCTTTACCCCTTTTTTCACGAAACGACTGGCGAGATTGCCTGTTCCTGTTCCGGCATCAAGGCCCGACTCTCCTGGACGTGGTGCGATCGCTGCGACTACCTCATCCAATACTTCGTCATAGCATTCGTGTGAATGAAATCCTTCCGACTCGCGCGTAACCCATTCGTCATACCCATCAGCCAATTGATTGAAATTCCACCGATCAACCCAATTGTCACGAGTTTGGCGAAGCCGTTTGTTCGCTTCCGCCAGCTCATACAAAGCCCCAGGATCAATCATCTGATCACGCTTGATGCGTTCAATCATTGCCTCCGTCGTCGAAATGACCTTGCTCATTTCAACCCACCGACTGTACATAAAGGAGCGCTGCAGCTCCAAATAATGCAGAAGGCTGCCTTCTTTTTCGTTCTGCTGTTGCAACAGATCGCGAATGTCATCAATGGGCATTCCCACTTCACGAAGCGTAATAATGGTCTGCAGACGCCATACATCTTCTTCGGAAAAATGGCGATAGCCAGATTCATCTGCCTTTTTAGGTTTTATCAATCCTTTTTCTTCATAATAGCGGATTGCTCTCGGGGTAATATGCAGTCGCCTGGCCATGTCCTTTATTTGCATCAGGTTCCTCTCCCACACTTTTTCTTTTTTACGTATCATAAACCTTGCCGTAGCGTGAATGTACAGATAAAAAAAGAAAAAGCTGTCGGTTAGCTTCCAACAGCTTTCATCGTTTATCCGTAACGTTTGATTAGTGCGTCGTCGGCTCGGAAATTTCCTGCAGAGCGTCACTCGCTTCGTCGTGGTGGACTTTACGAACGGCCATGTCTCCCAATGCTACGATACCCACAAGCTTGCCATTTTCGACGACAGGCAACCGGCGAATTTGGTGCTTGGCCATGATTTTAGCGGCTTCATCCACAGTCATTCCTGGTTGGCCAAGAATAATGTCACGCGTCATAACAACTTCTGTCGCGGTCGAGCCTTCCGTTTTTTCAGCCAGTCCTCGAATCACAATATCACGATCGGTAATTACCCCAATCACATCATCTTTCTCATCTACAACCGGAATCACACCGACATTCCAATCGCGCATCTTGCAAGCTACTTCATACACGTTATCCTTAAGCGTCACAGTCGCGACATCTTTCGTCATAATCTCGCGCAATGTGCGGTTTTCTACCTTTGTCATGTCATTCTCCTCCTTTTGCAATTGAACGATTGTAGTGTGTCCTGTTACCTATCGTTTCATGCACGGGATGGGACATGTGTCATGATTTTTCTGACTAGAGAAGAGCAAACCCCTATGTTAAGATGATAGCATGGTGCTCGTGATGTGTAGCAAAAAAAGGCCGCAGGGTGCCTCATCACCGTACGGCCTCCAAGCTACAACAGTCGTTCCCTCGCAGGAGTCGGCTCACAGTACCAGCTCGTAGACCTCCTGGCTGCTTAGCTCAAGGGAGGTCTACTTTTTTCGACTAGAAGACAGCATCACTACTAAAGTCCCAAATGTCAACATTAGACTTAGTGCCTCGAATACTGTCATGGTATCACCCCCTCTCATCCGGGGATGCCGACCGCCCTTGAGAAACCGAACTATTGTAGTAACAAATTATACCATATATAGGCAATCACGGTCATCTATCCGCATTACCACTTATCCATTGCGATTCTTCCAAAAACAGACTATGATAAATAAGTGAATATCACCATTTGTAGGAGGAAATAGAATGGTTATAAAAGATACTGGGGTTGGCACAAAGGAAGTCTTTTTCGCCGATCTGGAGCACTACATGAGCGATCTCGGATTTGACCGTGGCGCTTGGGATTACAAACACGCTACATACGACTATAAAATCCAAGATAAAGGAAACGTTTACTACCTGCGCATTGAAGCAAACGTGACCGAGGGTAAACTCGAAGATTCCCACTCTGTCCTGAAGCTGGAAGATCCTTACATGGGCAAACACCTTTTCCCACATGGATTGGACTATGACTTCCCAATGCCGGACTCCGTCGTTCAAACAGCAAAACGCAAACTGCAAATGCTGAATGAAAAGCTGTCCTCGCACTAGAATGCAAAATTGAAAAAGCACTGCGTCACAGAGAGGTATCCCCTCTCTGTTTCACGTAGAGGGGGGTTTTACCTTGAAGACGAGGGGCGTTCCTGATTTTTTGCTCCTGTTTTTAACCGCCCTAATTGTCGGGTTTGGCATCACGATGGTACTCAGCTCCAGCTCTATTTTCGCCTTGACCAGCTTTACTAGCAATGGTTGCTCATACTGTAATGGCGACGAGCTGTATTTTGTCAAGCGACAAATCCGTTTCCTTGCGATCGGAGTAGTCGGGATGCTGATTGCCATGAACATCCCCTTCTCCTTTTACAAACGAAATTTTTTGCTGATCGCAATGGTTAGCTTCTTGGCCTTGCTACTGGTATTGATTCCGGGGATTGGCTATGCAAATAACGGTGCGCGTTCCTGGTTTAATTTGGGCTCGTTTACCCTGCAGCCAGCTGAGTTCGCCAAACTAGGGCTGATTTTGTATCTGGCAGCGATCCTTTCGAAAAAAGGGGAAGGCGTACGCAATTTGAAATCAGGTCTGCTTCCTCCTCTGACGGTGACCGGTATATTTTTTCTCTTGATTGCCGTTCAGCCGGATTTGGGGACGGCTGCCATCCTTCTGGGAAGCGCTTTGGTTGTGATGATCTGTGGAGGAGTCAAGATCCGCCATCTAATCGGACTAGGCGGACCTCTCGTTACGATTGCGCTTGTAGGCTACATTTCAACCAAAAAGCATGCTCTAGACAGGATCAATTCTTTTATGGACCCTTGGAGTGATCCGATGTATACCGGTTACAATATCATTCAATCGTGGATTGCCATTGCCCACGGTGGACTGTCAGGTACCGGTTTTGGCAAGAGCATTCAAAAATATTTGTACCTGCCCGAGAGGCATACCGACTTCATTTTCTCTATCATCACGGAAGAACTCGGGTTTATCGGCGCCTCTCTCTTTTTACTGGTGTACTTGCTGTTTTTGTTGCGCGGTATCCATATTTGTCTACGCGTCAAAGATTCATTTGCCAGCCTCGCAGGGATTGGTGTAGTCAGTATGATTGGTATCCAAGCCATCTTGAACATTGGCGGCGTGACCGGTTTCATCCCTTTGACTGGTGTACCGCTTCCTTTTATCAGCTATGGAGGCTCTTCGCTTTTGGTTTGTCTCCTTTCCACAGGGTTTTTGCTTAGCGTATCGCGAGAAGTGAGCAGACAAAAACTGGACGAGCAAATACAAAAACAACCTTACTCCATGTAGCTCGTACGAAACGAAAAGAACGACCTGCTAACTAGGCAGGTCGTTCTTATTTCACCTCAACGGTTTCTACACGTACGTTTACAGCTTCTACAATCAGGCCAGTAAGTGCCTCCACGGCTTCCTTTACCTTTTCCTGCAGCAAGTAGCAAACATGGTGGATAGGTGAGCCGTATCGGACAGACACGCGCATGTCAATGGTTACCCTGTCGTCTGTCATGAATACGGTTATCCCTTTCGCCCCTCCATTCATTTTTTTAGCCAGGTCCTGATACAGCCCTCTGGATCGGACTGAAACCTCAAGCACTTCTTCTACCGCTACCCCAGCAATGACTGCAATCACTTGATCTGCCACTCTAATTTCACCGAGTCTGTCAGCCATCTGGACGCCCTCCTCTTCGCCCGAATAGTTCCCTTCACCTATCTGGGGGATTTTGCCTTTTACTCATTATAAACAAATCAAGCTTGGGCTTGGAAGGGAATTTGTTTTTTTCTCTCTGTCAATGTAGGAGCCGTACATCGAACATCAAGCAGAGTGAGCTCTTCACTGGACAAAGCTTGTTTCAAATGCATTTCCAAAGCGGATACATTCTGCACGACTTGACCATTGACGCCACATGCCTGCGCCCAAAGAACGAAATCGGGATTATGAAGCTTTACACCAAACGGCTGATAGCCAGCCTGCTTCATTTTCATTTCTTCTAGTCCCAGTGTGCCATTGTTGACGACAATGAGCAGAAACGAAGCCTGGTGTTCCGCTGCTGTCATCAACTCTGCAAGATGCATCTGAAATCCGCCATCCCCGGTAATGCAGACAACCTGTCTCTTTGGATAAGTCAGCTTCGCTGCAATTGCAGCCGGCAAACCAAACCCCATCGTCCGCCATTTTCCCGAGAACAAGGGTAGTTGCTGCTTGCTGCGAAAAGCCCGATTGAACCAGAGTGTATGCTCCCCGGTATCAAGGACGATAATCGCATCTTCACGTACTACGTTTGCCAAGGTGTGAAAGAGTGTCTGCGGCTTTACTAATTCATCCGGATTCTGCTCCGTAATCTTCTGCGTTTCCTCCCAAAACCGCGCGTGCCATCTTTCTACCTGTTCTTCCCAAGCATGGTCGATCCGTCTGGATTCTAAACGCCTCATCCATAAAGGCAGCACATCATCTAGTTCTGCCGTCACTGAATGCAGCAAGGGATTGGCATGAATCGACTCGGCGTTCGTATCCACTTGAACGATTGCAAGCTCCTTCGGCAAGAATGCACGCGGAAACCAGGTTGCGCCCAGAATCACAAGCAGGTCAGCTTCCGCCAAAGCATGAAGGGCCGATTCACTTCCCCCTTCGCCCAATCCCCCTATTACGAGTGGATGTGACTCATCCAAAACGCCTTTTGCCCCTAGCGTCAACAAAATACCTGCTCCTAGCTGTTCTGCCAGCTTGCGGCACCCTTCAGCTGAGATTCTTGCCCCGATTCCAAGCAGAATAAGCGGCCTTCTGGAACGTATCAAATACTCAGCAGCGTAATCCATTTCCATTCGGTCAGGGCGCACTGCAGCCGTCACACGAGGTAGCGCTGGCACGAGGGGCGCGGACGTCATTCGTTCAAAAACATCCTTGCAAATCGCCAAATGCGCTACCCCCTTTTGATGCATGGCAGCCACAAAAGCTTTATGCAGGACATCTCCAATAGCCTGGGGATGAGCGACTGTCGTTGTGTAGCAAGCGAGAGGCCTTATCACGTCTTCTTGTGGGATGTACTGCTTATAAGCCCCTCCAAGCTTGTAAGTCTCCACCTGTCCCGTGATTGCAACGACCGGTACCCGATCAGCATGGGCATCTGCCAGCCCATTCAACAGATTGACAGTGCCTGGTCCCATCGTTGCTGTGCAAACGGTTGGCCTCCCTGTCAATTTAGCCTCTGCACTCGCCATCATCGCAGCAGCAGCCTCATGCTTGCATGCAATGTACTCTACCTCTCCTTGCTTTCCCATACAATCCAGCCATGAAAAAATGGCGTCTCCTGCGACACCATATATCCGTTTTACTCCCCAAAGTGCTAGTTGATCCGTTAAGAACTGGGCTACTTTCATGAGATCACCTCCGAATTTTTTCACGTGTGTCAGTCCTATGATAGTGTACGCATTCCCCAAAATTTTACTAAGAGTCATTGACGGATATTGGGGAACCTAACAATTATCATCAGGGTGTTCTTATACTCAATAGAAGGAGGACTTGCCATGAAGCAGCCTCTCAAATGGCTGATGGCTGTAGTAGTTGTCGCAATTCTTGTCACAACTGCGGTAGTGATTTCCCCCATGCGTTCCGATGCGTTCAGTCAACAAATCGTGCAGGTAGGAGCGGAAGGAAAGGATGTCCGCGAGATGCAAGGACGTCTGAAGTTTTTGGGCTTCTATACGGGAGATGTAGATGGTGTTTTTGGCTGGCGTTCGTATTGGGCATTGCGTAACTTTCAGTATGAGTTTGGGCTAAAAATAGACGGTGTGCTTGGTCCGAAAACGAAAGTAAAGCTATACAATGCAACGACGAATTACAAGCCTACCGCAGCCGAATTGGGTGTGCCGGAAACTGCGCAGCCCGCTCCTAGCGCACCCGCAAAACAGACCTATCGTCCATCAGGCATATCGGAAAATGATCTTCGCTTGATGGCAAATGCTGTGTACGGCGAATCTCGTGGCGAGCCATATATTGGTCAAGTCGCCGTAGCAGCAGTCATCTTGAACCGAACAAAGAATGCTGCCTTTCCGAATACCCCAGCCGGCGTTATTTTTGAGCCTCGCGCATTTACGGCTGTGGCGGATGGCCAAATATGGCTGACGCCCAATGAGCAGTCCAGAAAAGCTGTTACTGACGCATTGAATGGCTGGGATCCTACTGGAGGAGCTATTTACTATTTCAACCCGGATACAGCTACCTCAGGCTGGATCTGGAGCCGTCCGCAAATCAAAAAGATCGGCAGACACATATTCTGCCGCTAAGAGTGAAAGAAAGCAGAAAAAGGCACGGTAGTCATCGACTCCGTGCCTTTTTCCTTTTGCTTTTCCTTTTCCTGTCTTGCTATGAACGGTTGTTTTGCATGTGTTGGGCCATTTTGACAAATCTTTCTTCTGGCTCTGTCGTACCACAAACCCCACATTGAATCATATACGCTTCACCTTTGTAAGGCTGGTGAAAAAGATCCAGTTGATCTTGACTTAACTCGGCTACCACGTCACCCGATTGCGGATCGAGGCGCATATAACGCGGTGTCTGTTCAATGACAGTAAATCTCATGCGATTTGATTTGCATGTGGGGCAGAGCAAAGGCTTTGTCATTTTAGCCACCTCCCATTAATCTTTCACCGTTTAGTTTCTTCCACAAGAGGAACTCTATACCTAAGGTCTCGAATCAGTAGGATACAGCGCTTTTTTTCGCATAAGGTAGAATAGTTGCCTGGCACTTATCGTATGCAGTAAAACTTAGGACGAGGTGATCGAATGAATTTGCGACTCTTTTTTACATTGGTAGGTGCAACCATTATCCTGGCTGCATTCGCCCACTATTTCACGGATAACGAGATGTTTCAGTTTGCAACTTCCTCGCTCGCCATCATTTTTTTAGCCGCCTGGTTAGGGAAATCAACAGAAAGTGTTGCTCACTACGCTGGCGACCGGATCGGGGGCTTTCTCAATGCTACTTTCGGCAATGCTGCTGAATTGATCATTGCCTTTTTCCTGGTCAAAGAGGGCTTATTTGATATGGTGAAGGCTTCGATAACCGGTGCCATCATTGGAAATATGCTGCTCGTACTCGGTCTCAGCGTTCTCTTGGGGGGCCTCAAGTACAAGGAGCAAACCTTTAATAGCAGACTGGCAGGCCACAATGCCTCACTCATGACGCTTGCCATCGTCGCCTTGTTTATTCCTGCAGTCTTTATGCAAGAGCTGCCACCGATGAAGATTCAGACTCTGAGCATTGTGATTGCGGTTCTTTTGATTATTGCTTATTTGCTATGGCTGATTTTTTCAATGGTCACACACAGCGATTTTTTATCAGATATCGAGCCGAATAGCAGTGAGGCCGTTTGGTCCAAAGGCGTATCCATCCTGATGCTGGCCGTCTCCACTGTATTTGTCGCGATTGTTTCTGAATGGCTCGTCCACGGGGTACAGCACGTTTCTCAATCGCTCGGATGGTCTGAACTGTTCGTCGGTGCTTTTGTCATCGCGATCATCGGCAACGCCGCTGAGCACAGTGCTGCCATGCTGCTGGCTCTCAAGGGGCGCATCGGTGCTGCTGTCGAAATCGCTATCGGGTCCAGCTTGCAAATCGCATTGTTCGTTGCTCCCACCCTCGTATTGGTTAGCCTTTTGATTGGCAAGCCCATGGACATCGTCTTTACTCCCTTCGAATTGGCGGCGATTGGGGTAGCTACCTTTATTACGATTTCCATCACCAAAGACGGGGCAACCAATTGGTTCGAGGGCGTTCTCCTCCTCGTCGTCTACATCATCCTGGGTACCGCCTTTTTCTTTGCCTAGTTCTTTGAATCAACTGGTTGTAGATCCTACAGGTACAAAAAAGGACTGCAGCTCGCTTCTAACGAGCCCTGCAGTCCTTTTTCCATTTCATTTACAAGATACCGAGCGTATTCAAAAAAACAAAAAGAATCGCCAGTGGTGCGACGTATTTTAAGAGTAGAAGCCAGAGTACAAACAGACGTCTGCCAACCGGGGAGTCCGCCTGCAATTCCTTCATGAGCAGCTCCCGCTTCATTTTCAGCGGGACGAAGATAGCGATAAGCAAGGCACCAAGCGGCATCAATAGATTGCTAACCAAAAAATCGACGGCATCAAAGATCGCTTTGCCAAACAGCGTGATGTCACTCCAGATGCCAAATGACAGTGCGGACGGAACACCTGCTGCAAAGATTAGCAAACCGACCAGCCAGGCTAGACGTTTCCGTTTTGACTCGTTGCCCTTCGCAAGAGACGCTACGATGATCTCCAACATCGAAAAGGCGGACGTCAGTGTCGCAAACAAAAATAAAGCCAGAAAGATCAACAGGAAAACGCTGCCGAATGCAATTTTTTCAAACACAGATGGCAGGACGATAAAAAGCAATCCAGGGCCTGAAGTCGGCTCCACTCCCAGTGAAAAGACGGCTGGGAAGATAGCCAGTCCCGCAAACAAGGAGACAAACAAATTCAAGCTTACAATGGATCCCGCCGAGCGAACGAGACTTTCGTTTTTAGCCAGATAGGAGCTGTACGTAACCATAACCGACACCCCTACGCTCAAGGAAAAAAAGGATTGTCCCATTGCATAGAGAATCGACTTGGCATCCAGTTTGGAAAAGTCAGGACTCAGGAAGAAGGCGACTCCCTCCATTGCCCCATCTAGTGTAAGCGAGCGAATCATCAAGATGACAAACAGGATGAACAAAGCAGGCATCATGTACTTGTTAGCTGACTCGATCCCGCTTTGTACTCCACGGGCGACGACCCAGGCCGTAATCAGCATGAAAATCAATTGGGCAACCACTGCCCCGACGGGATCTGCAATCACATCCCCAAACAACTTGTCGTAATGCGGACCTGCCAAATCTCCTGTAAGGCCACGGAGCAAGTACGTAAGAATCCAGCCCCCCACCACACTGTAGAACGAGAGCAAAAGAAAGCAGGTAACGACACCCAGACGTCCTACCCAATGCCAAAGTGATCCGGGCGCGATCGTCCGATACGCGCTAATTGCTTCTTTTTGTGTACTTCGTCCAATGGTGAACTCACCTAATAACAGCGGAAGTCCTATCGCCACCGTAAATAGTAAAAATAAAAGGAAAAATGCCCCGCCCCCACTCGTTCCGACGATATAGGGAAACTTCCAAATCGCTCCCAGACCGATTGCCGAACCTGCTGCTGCCAAAATGAAACCCAGCCTGCTCGTCCATTGCTCGGTTTGTTTCATAACTGATTTCACTCCTCTTGCGTGCTTCTCTCGCTGTAAAAAATAAAAAAACTCGTCCTAAAAAAGGGACGAGTCATTTCGCGGTACCACCCTGATTAAGCAGGAAGAATCGTATCCTCTTCACTGCTTCACTTCAACATTGATAACGGAATGACCCGATTTTCTCCTAATGGGCATTGCCGTTCAGAGAACTGCTCTGGAGGGAATTCCACGGGTCACACTTCAAAGCTGCTTACAGTCTTAAGGCAGCCTCTCCCTGGCAAGCGGTTGGTCCGTGTACTAATCTCCATCATTGCATTTCAAAAATAATAGTAAACATTTTGGACAACAAAAATATCGTTTCAACTTTAATATACACATACGAAATATGCAAGGCTTTTTTTAAACAAAATGAAAAGCGAGGAATATCGCTTGCTCTCCTCGCTTTTACTTCTGATTATACAATTCATGGAGATGAGCCAGTTTGCGTTCCAAAGACCCCATGATTTCCCGGCCGATCTCTTCATCAATAAGTCCAAGGCGCACTGCATACTCCACTTCCCGGGAAAGCCCGAACATTTGGGTATCCAATACCTCTTCATACAGTGGGCACTGCGGCATGGTCAGGTTCTCCATCTGTACGTCGATCAGCTTATAAATTTTGTCGGCGTCTGCTTGAAGCAACGCTAGCGCTTTTTGTTCCAGATCGGGAACCTTAATTTCTGTCAAAACCTATCCCTCCGTTTGCCTCCATCCTTAACATACATAGTACGTTATTCTGGGCCATTTGAAAAGAGGAGAAGAACGAACAACTGCAAGAAGCTAAAAGATACCAAGTTTCCACTCTTTTGAGAGCAGCGCAAGCAGCTTGATTCCAGCAACTGAGTTACCTTTTTCATCCAGTGAGGGTCCAAAAACTCCAATGCCCATTCGATGCGGTACGCATGCCATAATCCCTCCAGCGACGCCGCTTTTAGCCGGGATGCCAACATCTATAGCAAACTCGCCAGAAGCATTGTACATCCCGCACGTAACCATGAACGTCTTGCAGATCCGCGCCACTTCCTCCGGAAAAAATCGCTCCCCTGTTTGCACATCAATTCCATCTGCTGCCAGGACCATTCCCATGTGGGCAATGTCTTTTACTGACACCTCAATAGAACAGTAACGAAAATATAAATCTAAAGTTTCCTCCACATCAGTAGTCAAGATCCCACTATCTTTGAGAAACCAAGCGAGGGCACGATTGCGGTCCGCCGTACTCTTTTCCGAACAATAGACTGCTTCATTCACACAAATAGCAGGGTTGCCTGTCATTTTTCGCAGCATGTCCAAGACGCGATTCAGCCGATCGTCTATATTTTCCCCTTGTATCATACCAGCCACTGCAATCGCACCTGCGTTAATCATCGGATTTAATGGTTTGTGCGATTTGATTGTCTCCAATTTGATGATCGAATTGAATGGATCACCCGTAGGCTCCTTACCCACACGCTCAAAAACATGCTTTTGTCCATTTTGACACAGGGCAATAATCAGCGAGAAAATTTTGGAGATGCTTTGCAACGTGAATCGGACATCCACATTTCCCGCTGACAGCATGGTCCCATCCGGGAAACAGACGCTTACTCCCAATTGCCCCGGATCTTCTTTGGCCAATTCAGGAATGTACGCTGCCACCTTTCCTTTATCCGTATAGGCGAGGGCCTGATTCAAAACTGCTTGCAATTGCGTGCCTGTCAGAGCTTCCTTCATGCGCTCTCTCCTCAAATCCATATTCACAGTTGTTATATCTGAATTGTAGATTTCAAATAAGCCCCTGTCAAATGATGGAACCTTACCTGTGAATCGCCTGTTCGAGACGTGACATCGCTTCCTCCAGGATCACTCGTGGACAGCCAAAATTAATCCGCTGGAACCCCTCGCCTTCGCTCCCAAAAGTAACACCGTCATGCAAGCCCAGTTTGGCTTCGCGGCGAAGCAGCTTGTTCAGCTCTGCCTGACTCAGCCCCAGTAGGCGAAAATCCATCCATCCCAAATAGGTAGCCTCTGGAACCGCCATAGAGATCTCTGGGAGCTTCTTGGCCAAACATCGATTGAGGTACTCGGCATTCCCACGCAAATAGACCAATAACTCCGTCAGCCAAGCTTCGCCATGGCGAAACGCAGCAATAGTTGCTTCCATCCCAAACAAATTCAAGTTTTCATAGCCCATCTTGGAGGCCGTTTGCGAAAAGTCTCGGAGCAGTTGATGATTCTCTGTCAATAGATAAGAGGTGAACAAGCCTGCTAAATTGAAAGTCTTGCTCGCGGATAAAAAGGTGACGCTCTGGCTGGACAGCTCAGGTGCCAAGGAATAGTAAGGTGTGTGGCTGCCTTTTTCGTATACCAGATCCGCATGTATCTCATCCGCCACCACGATCACACCCTGCTCTACACACAAGGTTCCGAGACGCTCCAGCTCTTCTCTTGTCCAGACACGTCCAACGGGATTGTGCGGACTGCAGAGGAGCATCAGCTTCACGCGTGGATCACTCAGCTTTTGAGCAAGATCGTCCCAGTTCATCTCATAACGCCCCGCTTTTTCCACGAGGGAGCTGGTAATGACCTGTCGTCCTCTATTTTCTACGGCATGGAAGAAGGGATGATAGACCGGCGTTTGAACCAAGACTTTGTCATTCATTGCCGTAAAAGCTTCAATAGCCACATGCAAGCCAGGCACCACTCCCGGAATTCCAGTCATCCAGCTCTCCTCTACAGTGATCCCGAATCGCTTGTGAATCCATTCCTGCAAGCTTTGGTAAAAGGAAACCTGCTTCATTGGATAGCCATAGATCGGGTGCGAAGCCCGTTTGATCAGCGCTTCCGTCACTTCAGGCGGACAAGCAAAATCCATGTCAGCCACCCATAATGGCAGCATGCCTTCTCCATTATAATCAGGGTGATTGGTCTCCCACTTCACGCTATTCGTCCCTTGGCGATCAATCCGTTCATCAAATCGGTACATAATTTCTTCCCCCTCTTCGTTTGCGTTCTACTTTTCAGAATAAACGTTTTTTTAGCATAAGGACAAGTGTATTCGCCGTTTGCCTGATATCTGCCCCTGAGGTACAATAAAACAGGTAGTTTACTTACATATGGAGGTATGCCTCATGTCTGATGTCATCGTGTTCAAAGGGGCCGTCTCTTTCCCTATTACCTTAGATCCGACTGTCTGGGTTTTTGATGAGAGAAAATTTGACCTTTCCTCGTATACGGGTGAAAATGATACAGACTTGTCCAAACAAGCCAAATACCTGCAAGGTACTGGCACACAATGGGACAAGGAGCTGCGTGAAGGGGCCTCCTTGCCTTCGGAGAGACGCAGTCTGGCAGAAGAGCGCAAAGTGCTCGAGGGCGAGTATGGCATCCGTCTAGACCCGTTTATCATGAATGCGCAGCCACTGCCTGAAGCTACACACGTACGTCTTCACCGCGAGGATCAGGAATCGATCATCCTGCCGCTTGCAGAAGCCAGACGTGCCATTTTGCAATTTTCCAAAGACGGCAAGCCCATTACCGACAACGGTCCTGTCTATTTCTACTTGCCTGAGACACTACTTGCTAAAGAAGAACCGCTCAAAGGGATAACAGCCATGGAATTTGTTACAGCCCCTTAGCTGTGTCATCGAGCAAAAGAAAAAGCCATCCGCTAGTAATTAGGGATGGCTTTCATTCATGTTATGCCTCGATTAAAGCATGATTGTGGAGTTAAGCACTTACCTGACCGATTCGAATGTCTCGATGCTTTAATTCTGCTCGGAGCAAGTCAATAAAAGCTGAATCTAGTTGAAGGTCGATAGCTCGATGATATACTTCTATCAACATTTGGTCGCTCAAGTATTTCACCTTTGCTCACCTCCATCTTGTTTATGAGCCCATTGTAACAGAACCACTAGAATCGAACAACCGTTCTGATATCCACAACTCATGTGGACATCTTGTGAGTAACTTGTGGGCAATATGTGTGTAACCGAAAAAAAGCAAGAGGTAGCCATGTGGATCTTTCTTCCTGTCTTATCCACAAGGAGTCGGATTTTGTCGAACGAAAAAGCCGCCCCAAAAGAAAGGAACGGCTTCTTCTTGCTTGTGCTTATACGCTCAGTACTTTTTTGATGCGCTCGATTGCCCAGTCGAGATCTTCCTTGCTGATCACGAGTGGCGGTGCAAAACGGATCGTTGTCTCATGCGTTTCTTTGCAGAGCAGTCCCAGTTCTTTCAATTCCTCGCAGTAAGGACGAGCTGCAGTTGTCAGTTCTACGCCGATGAACAGACCACGACCACGAATTTCTTTAATCAATGGATTTTTGATCTCTTTCAACTTCCCGATGAAGTATTCACCCATCTCGAGGGAACGTTGAACCAATCCTTCTTCAGCCAAAACATCCATCGCTGCAATAGCAACCGCACAACCGAGCGGGTTTCCGCCAAAAGTAGAACCATGGGAACCTGGCTCGAATACACTCAGGATTTCTTTGTCAGCAGCAATAGCAGAGATCGGGAACACACCGCCGCCGAGAGCTTTACCCATGATGTACATATCCGGCTTAACGCCTTCCCAGTCGCTGGCAAACAGTTTGCCTGTACGGCCAAATCCGGTTTGGATTTCATCGCATACCAAGAGAACATTGTTTGCTTTACATAGATCATATGCTTGTTTGAGGAAACCTTCTTCAGGGATGATGATACCCGCTTCCCCTTGAATTGGTTCCAGCATAAATGCTGCTGTATTAGGTGTGATCGCTTGTTTCAGCGCTTCGAGGTCGCCGTAAGGAATGATTTTGAAGCCAGGTGTGAACGGACCAAAGCCACGTCTGTAAGCTTCATCAGAAGAGAAGGACGTCACGGTAACCGTACGGCCATGGAAGTTGCCTTCGCAAACGATGATTTCTGCTTGATTTTCAGCTACCTTTTTCACATCATAAGCCCAACGACGAACAGCTTTGAGTGCTGTTTCCACTGCTTCAGCACCTGTGTTCATTGGCAAAATCATTTCTTTTCCTGTCAAAGCAGACAGCTTTTCGTAGAATTCACCCAGTTGATCGTTGTAGAATGCACGAGATGTCAGCGTAACTTTGTCAGCCTGATCTTTCAGTGCTTGGATAATGCGTGGATGACGGTGACCTTGGTTGAGTGCGGAATAAGCACTCAGCATGTCGAGGTATTTATTGCCTTCCGGGTCTTCAACCCATACACCTTCAGCCTTGGAAATGACAATCGGAAGCGGATTATAGTTGCGGGCACCGAATTTTTCTGTTTGTTCAATAACACCTTGAGTTTTTCCCATGTGGATGTCCTCCTTCAATGTCGCTTGCCATTATTTACTTTGCAAGATTAATGCCAATTATAAAAACGCCAATAAATGCGGCAGATAAGCGGAAATGAATGCAAAATTATTTTGCATGCAACATTTTCTTTTTATTAGGGTGCATAATCATTTTGCACTTCCCTTTTTACGTGGTATGATATTTCTACGAGGAAAGGCTGGTGAACTACTGTGTCGTCTTCTATACAACATTCTTCACTCGACACGTTTTTACGCATCTACGAACATATTTTAGACAGAATGAATGAAGGCGTGCATGTCATTGACTCCCTGGGTACGACCATTGTTTACAACCAGAAGATGACCGAACTAGAATCCATGGCGAGACAGGACGTCCTGCACAAGCCATTATCTGAGGTGTTTCAATTCCCAAGCGGCCACGAGAGCACTCTCCTCACCTGCTTACGGACAGGAAACAGTATTCGGAATACACGCCAGACTTATTTTAATGATAAACAAAAAGAGATCACGACTATCAACAACACATACCCTATCATGGAAAACGGGCAGATCGTCGGTGCCATGGAGATTGCCAATGACGTAACGAAAATGGAGCGGCTGATTCGGGAAAATCTTTTGCAGAAAAATGGGTCCCGGTACACTTTTGAGCAAATCATTGGTCGTAGTACTCCTATTCTCGATGTGATCGAAAATGCCAAGCGTGCTGCACGCACCTCATCTTCTGTTCTTGTTGTAGGAGAAACAGGTGCGGGCAAGGAGCTTTTCGTACAGAGCATTCACAATGCAAGTTTGCGTGCGTCCAGCCCGCTCATTTCACAAAACTGCGCAGCATTGCCTGACAGCCTGATTGAGGGTCTCTTATTCGGAACAGCTCGTGGTGCATTTACTGGTGCCATCGAGCGTCCAGGCTTATTTGAGCAAGCAGAGGGCGGCACTCTTTTTCTCGATGAAATTAACTCGCTTAGTATGCCACTTCAGGCAAAATTATTGCGTGCCCTACAGGAGAAATCCATCCGAAGAATTGGAGATACGAAAGACCGTTCGATTGACGTGCGCATCGTTGCGGCGATTAACGAAGATCCGGTCGAGGCGATCGCGAATCAACATCTTCGCAAAGACCTCTATTACCGCCTTGGGGTTGTTACCCTGTTCTTGCCGCCACTTCGGGAGCGCAAGGAAGACATAGACATGCTTGCTTCTCATTTTATTGAAAAATACAACGAACTGTTCCAAATGGAAGTAACCGGGGTGAGCGAAGATGTCATGCATTTTTTCCTGGAGCATGATTGGCCCGGTAATGTACGTGAGCTGCAGCACCTCATCGAAGGTGCAATGAATTTGATGATCGATGAAACAACGATTCGCTACGAGCACCTGCCCCTGCATTTTTTGCGCCGTTCCCCAGCCAATGCAGTCACCGCCCCACAAGGTCCATCTTCTGTCCTTTCTTTTCCGGAAGATGGCAGATCATTAAGGGAAACCATGCAGGATTTTGAAACTTCTTATATTCATCACGTCGTGGACAAATACAACGGTAATATTTCACGAGCTGCTAAAGAACTCCAGATCAGTCGGCAAAGCCTGCAGTATCGTTTGCGAAAATTGGGCATTAAGGGATAAAATTGCTAACGCCAAATTTTTTGGCGTTTTTTTTAATTATTTTGCACAAAACTGAAAAATATCTTTGCACCTTATCCATAAATTGGTTGGTTGGCCCTGATTTCATCTATCTCTTTCTTTTGGTATCATTCTTGCTATGCATATGCCTTGTTGAAAACAGATTCACTCGCGCTATACTTTTGCGTTAGGAGAGGGTTAAATGATCACAGGCCATGAACATCAAAATGAATTAAAGCGGAGCATGAGCAGTAGGCATCTCTTCATGATATCTCTCGGTGGGGTTATTGGAACCGGACTATTCCTTGGTTCTGGATATACCATTAGTCAGGCGGGACCCATTGGTACCATCCTTTCCTTTTTAGTCGGTGGATTTATCATGTACCTCACCATGCTTTGTTTGGGTGAGCTTACCGTAGCTATGCCTGTTGCAGGGTCGTTCCAGACTTATATGACTCGCTTCGTCAGTCCTTCTCTCGGGTTTAGCGTAGGCTGGATGTACTGGCTTGGCTGGGCCGTAACTGTTGCTTTGGAGCTTTTATCATCTGGTCTATTGATGCAGCGCTGGTTTCCTGATTCTCCTGTCTGGATGTGGTGTGCCATTTTTGGCGGCGTTCTTTTCCTATTGAATGCGTTGTCAGCGCGAGCGTTTGGTGAATCGGAGTTTTGGTTTTCCAGCATTAAGGTAAGCGCTATCATCTTGTTTATCATTTTAGGCGGTGCAGCTATGTTTGGTCTTATTGACCTAAAAAATGGCCAGCCTGCGCCCATGCTTTCCAATTTTACTAACAGCCCTTTGCTTCCACATGGCATCACTGGTTTGATCATGACGATGATTACCGTCAATTTCTCTTTTACAGGAACTGAATTGATCGGGATCGCTGCAGGTGAAAGTAAGGAGCCTGAGAAAACGATTCCGAAATCTATCCGTAACACGGTTTGGCGTACGCTCGTTTTCTTCATTCTTGCGATCTTCATTTTGGCAGGAATGATTCCTTACAAAGAAGCTGGCGTCGTCGAAAGTCCGTTTGTCGTTGTATTTGACAACATTGGAATCCCGTACGCTGCCGATATCATGAATTTCGTTGTATTGACTGCGCTATTGTCTGTAGCCAACTCAGGTCTGTATGCTGCAACTCGGATGCTTTACTCCCTTTCAAATGACGGGATGGCTTCCAAGAAACTCGCAGCGGTAAACCGCAAAGGGATTCCAATGAATGCGCTCTTGATTACGTTTGCGATTGCTTTGTTGTCTCTTTTGTCCGGTTTTTTTGCAAAGGATACTGTCTTTATGATTCTCTTATCTCTCGCTGGTTTGGGTGCACAAGTCGGATGGATTGCGATTTCTGCTTCTCAGCTTGCCTTCCGTCGTCATTACGTGAAAAACGGAGGAAGGATTGAGGATCTCAAGTTCCGTACACCGCTCTATCCGGTCTTGCCTTTGATTTCATTAATTTTGAACCTGGTCGTTCTGTTTAGTCTCGCACTCGATCCGGAACAACGAATTGCCCTTTATTGCGGTATCCCGTTCATGATCGCTGCGGTCATCTTTTACAAGCTTTATTACCAAAAAAAGCTGGAGCCTACTAACAAAAATACAATCTAACGAACCCCTTCATAAGAAAACCTCTATCGAGGCCTCCTCAAGGAGGAGCGACCGCGTTTTAGAGGAAAGTTTCCATGCGCTCCAGAATTCATAAGCGTCGCGCTTATAAATTCTTATACGGTTAGAAAACCTGGCTGCGCCATGCCTTTTGGCGGAGCCGCGGTTGCACTTATACTGGATAAGAATTTTATAAATTCTTATCTGTACAAAAAAGAAAAGCTTGCGGCCCCTTTTGGAAGCTGCAAGCTTTTCACTTTTAATGTATGCTCGTTAGTCGATCATGCTACAAGGAGATGCGTACAATTTCCGTAATAACTACCATGGCAAATACGGCAAATCCAAGGGAACTTGTTACCAGTAACATCCGTTTTAACTTTTTCATATCTTCCATTTGAATTCCCTCACTTTCTTATGCCAATCATCTCTACCGTTATATACGTACCACCGATGGAAAATGTTTCAAATTCGCCCGATTTTTTTTGAAATCAGGAACGGGCGATCTTCGGATAATCATTGCCAATCTGACCTACATCCCGCTCCATCTGATACAGCATCCATGCGACCAACAGTCCAACCGCCAGGCAAAGTGTCCAAGGAAGCCATGCTGCTTGCAGCTGGAGTCCCATGTCATACACCCATCCCCCAGCCACCTGTCCCAACGAACCGCCGATCGCGATCGAATACCCGTTGAAGCCGTAATACGCACCCACCAATTCTTTTGGCGCAAATCGGGGAACAACGTCCACAAGGTTAGGTACTGCAATCATTGTACCAAGTGCATATAGAAAAACATCGACCAAAAGTATCCAAAGCGAATCCGCAAACGTAAAGAGGAACAGTCCCATGCTCATCACCAGTGTTCCTATGCCAATCAAAGTGAGTCTTTGTTGATAACCCTCCAGCCAATGGGTCACTTTCATCTGAAACAAGATGACAAACAAGGACAAGGCTGACAATACAATTCCCACGTAAGCTTTGTTATGTGTTACATGCTCCACGAGCAGAGGAATCGTCAGGAAAACCTGCATGTTGAGGTAGTAATACCCCATCAGAATGAGCGTAAACCGGACAAAACGCTTGTCTTTTAGCACGATAGACATGCTTTCCAAGACACTATGCCGCGTATTGGTTGCTGCAATCGGAGGCAATAACAAAAATGAGATCAAGGCATTTATCGCGAATACTCCACCTGCGAATAACGACAGGTACGTAAAATCAACGGCAGACAATGCCGTCCCTACAATCTGGGAACCCACGACAGCAATATTCATCAATACATTTCGAAAGGCAAATACTTCTTTTCGAATCGAATCAGGAGTCAAAACGGCAAAAGCCGCTGAGCCCGCTGGGTCAAAAAGCGCTCCACCCAAACCGGACAAGACGGCGGCAATAAAAAATTGCCATGTGTCCGTACAAAAAGCGAACATGGCAAAGCCTATGGCACGAACCCCCATCCCGAGAACCATTGCTCCTTTATATCCAAAAGCATCAGCCATGACCCCGCCCAAGAACGCAAATCCCTGTTGGGAGAATTGTCTCACGCTAAGAACGAGCCCAGCCATTGCTAAAGTCCAACCGATACTACCGGTCAAATACAATGTGAGATATGGAATTAACGCATAGAATCCTAAATTCATCATGAAGGATGTAGTCAACAGCAGTTTTACTGAAAACGGCGTTTCTCTCCATATTTCCCGCTTCATTGTACATACCCCTCGCTTCTTGGATATCCCTACCTGATTTAGGGATATCCTCAGCTTAAATAACAGGGTATAATTTGAGAAACGAACAATTTTGTATATTGTAATCAAATATTTAGATAAGAGGGATTCTTACTATATGGACTTTGAACAATTGCGCGCTTTTTACACGTTGGCACAGACGAAAAATTTTACCAAAGCGGCGGAAATGCTCCATTTGGTCCAGTCTACTGTGACTATGCGCATAAAACAACTGGAAGAAAAAGTAGGAAAACCTCTCTTTATCCGTGACAAGCGAAGTGTAGAAATTACCCAGGCCGGGTTGACACTATTGCCCTACGCCGAGAGAATCCTCAAACTTTCCCACGAAGCCTTGAATGAAGTTGCCGCCCTTCAGCCATATGAGGATTACTTGTCAATCGGCAGCCTGAACGCCATCTGGACATCCACCTTAGAGCCGATCCTAAAAGAATATCACTACCGCTATCCACAAATTGCAATCAGCACGAAAACCGGACATTCATCCGATGTCATCCAGTATTTATTGGACAATGTGATTCAAATCGGGATCGTCTACGTTCCGCCCTCTCTTCCTACCTTTGAAGTTATTCCAACATGGGAGGACGAGGTCGTCTTGGTCTGTGCCCCGGACAACTCGATCACTTCAGCTTCGCACGTCGATTCCCGTGAACTGCGCAATCTGCCCCTTCTCTATATGAACTGGGGCCCCCCATTCAATGAGTGGATCAGACAGACGCTGCCTCGCAACTATGTCCCCAAGCTTACGGTAGACAAAGCAGAGCTGGCCATTGATTTGATCAAGGAAGGACTGGGCGTAAGCTTGTTGACCCGCTCTGCCGTCAAGGCCGATCTGGCTGCAGGAACGTTGAAGGAGCTGACCATAACAGGCAATAAACCGCCCAAACGATCCGCCTACATCGTTCTGCCTAAGGACAAAAAGAACAAACCCAGCGTAGAAAAATGGCTGAGTTTGATGAAAGAATGGGGATATTCTACTTAGGCAATTAACGAGATTGAGATTGCTGGGTGGGGGCGGCGACCATATGTTGTCTCCCTTTCCACCTTGCATAACCAATGCGAACGAGGAAATACCAGCATAACGAAAGAGACAAGCCAGTCAATACATCGCTCAAAAAATGGACGCCTAAATAGACGCGACTGCCAGCGACTAATGCGATAAAGATAAAAGCCGCTGGCTGCACATATCTCGACCAGCTCCTATCTTGTAACCAGCAGGTAGCCAAAAAAGCGAGCATGCCATAAAAGGCAGGACCGACCATCGCATGACCGCTAGGAAAGGAAAAAGAAGTTGGCAAATCAATCAGATGAAACCCGTCAGGTCGGGCCCTGGCAAAGACCAACTTCATGACTTCATTTACGATCTCACTTATTCCCAATGTAAGGAAAACCATCACGGCATTATCGCGTTGCTTTTTTATGTAAAATCCAATGACCAGGATGAGCCCCAGCACTGCCAGCACCGTACCTCCTCCAAAGTGAGTGAGGAAACTGAAAAATGCTGTTAAACCGTCTGAGCGTATGGCTGTGACTAGAAAAAAAGCTGCCTCATCCATTGCTGACACTGCATTTCTTGAATAAAGGATCAGCATCGTAACCGAAAACAAAGCAAACAGCAAGGCACCTGCAATCAGGCCCGTCTCATTATTCCTGGATCTCATGCCTGATCTCTTTTCTCCATAAGTGATCGAAGTGCTTTTTCAAACCGCTCGTCATCTTCACGGGTCCGCGCAGCTGGTCCGCGTGTCCGTCCTCCCCCACGCCGAAAACGCGCTTTTTCATTCCGTTCCTCTAAATGAAACGCGATTCGCTCTGGATCAAAAATCATCCCGTGCGGTGTAAGTGACATCCCCTTTTTTCCAAGAATCAGGGCGGCCAAACCAATGTCCTGTGTGACTACAATATCCCCGCCACGCGTTTCATTCGCCAGCTTCATGTCAACAGCCTGCGGTCCGGCATCAACCGTGACATGGTTGCCTGTGCCGATCTGATGATTATAGCTGGCAAATGTCAGGCACATGTAGCCCAATTCCTGGCATAGTGCCTGCGCAATGACGAGTGCCTGTCGCGGACATGCATCCGCATCAATGAGAACACGCCTCTCCTGCATCGTTTTCCACCTTCCATACGCTTTTCTCTCCCCGCCACGTTCCATTTTTGGTATGATGGTGGTGGAGAGGAGTGAGATTACCTTTGCGCTATCATTTTATGCTTGATGAACGACTGGGCATTCGCCTTCCATCGCTACGCCTAGAGTGGGAAGAGTATACTTCCTCAGAAAGAGATGACATTTTGCTTGCGTGGGAGGAGATCCGTGCCACCATCCCTGACCAAATTCTCCGTGTGGAAACGGTGATCATTGATAAAACCAAGCAAATGTCTGAAGAGGAAAATTTCGAAGTATCGTGTCAATTAAACAGCGAAATCCACGAATTGGCCAGCGTCATTAATGATCTTAATATATGGTTCCGCGTCCAGCAAGACCATGAAACCAAAATGCATCAATGACCGTTTGACGTGAAAGGGCCCCAGGAGTGAATTCCTAGGGCCTTTTTCTATGGGTAGGTGACCGATTCCACCGTTTTCCTCTTCCGAGAGAGCTCCAGAGCCATTAAGCCAGTTACATGTGGCGCTGCCATCGATGTACCATTTAATTTTTTAAATTGATTCCCCGGCCAGGTAGACAGAATATCGACTCCAGGTGCCTTGGCGTTCGCACCAGCTCCGCGTGCACTGAACGAAGCCAGTTTTCCCTTTTGATCAATGGCACTAACGCCGACGACACTATTATATCGCGCTGGATACTCTACCTCACCGCCGTTATTCCCTGCGGATGCTACCATCGTAATCCCACGATCATTTGCTCTGTCGACCGCTCTTGCAAGGGCCTCGCTATACTGCGGCATTCCAAAACTCATGTTGATAATATCCATTTGGTTTTCTACCGACCAGTCTATCGCACGCAAGATGGTGGACAAAGAAGACTTCCCGTCTTCGCTAAATGCCCGCACATCGTACAGATGCGCTTCCGGCGATACTCCGACGATCCCTTTATGATTTAATTCGGCTACAATGATCCCTGCAACATGGGTCCCATGACCGTTCTGCTTACCACGAACGAGATCGACCCCGCCTCTAATTTGCTGTCTCAAGTCAAAATGTTGTCTAGAAATTCCTGTATCAATGACGGCTATTTTTACCCCTGCTCCGCGTCCCTTTTTCCACAACCTCTGTGCTCCAACGTATTTAACTCCCCATGGTATCTCATCTTCGCCCTCTGTCTGTGCGTGCACACTTACAGTTACGTTATCCTCCACCGTTACCTGATACTGACTGAAGTACTTTTGATGTCGTTCGTACACATTCTGGTTGACGCACATGCAAGAAAGATCATGGAAACAGCGCCATGGGAGTTTTTCTGTTTTACCCACTACTTTTCCCTTCAACTCGGCCAAAATCTCATGAAACGGCATATCTTTGTGAAAACTGATTATTTTCAAATGGCTGGCCTCCTGTCATGCATATCTCTGCCTCATCCTATGTTCGAGCTGCCTTGATGGGTTTGGGCAAATACACACGCCCGCCAAAATAGGCGATTTGCCGTGTCCATGTGTCCAAGCGAGAAGCCGTTTTCCCCCATATATCAACATAGGGCAGACGTATTTAACAGGTTGGGAGTGATCTACCATGGCAAAGAAAAAAAGCAAAGGCAAGACTAGTGCTATGCTAAAGAAAATCAATACGAAGAGTAAGAAGAAATGGAAAATGAGTGATATTCAATCCTTGGCCAAAGGATACTCAAAGAAGGATTTGAAAGACGATAAGAAATTAAAAGACCTGATCAAAAAAGTAAGTAAAGCTGTTGGAGTCAAACTGTCCGACAAACAAATTTCCAGCGTAAAAAAACAGGTGCACGAGAAGCTGGGATAAAGAGAAAAAACAAAAGGGAGAGCGCTGTCGCTCTCCCTTCTGCTATTGCCTAACCTAGAACAGGTATCATCTCTTCTTAGTTGCAGGAACACCCTACAATCACAAGCAATACGAACAACACCAGTATCATAGAAAAATCATCAAAATCACCACTGAAGAGACCCATTCGCCTTCCCTCCTTCGTCAGCAACTAGTCATACTGTATGTGCGAATAGCCAATCATGATTGGACCATCGCCTATGCAAGCACTCAAATCGGGATATCCGCACCTTGCTGACGAAAAGGAAATGACTTATCCAGCCTGCCGCTCTACTGGTTCCATCAAGTCATATTGTTTTTTCATTACCATTTGCCAAAATGGTATGGTTCGTTGAATCAACGGTCCCGTCAAGATTGCGATCAGAACCGTCCCAACGGAAACAGGTCCGCCCAAAGCGGCTCCAGCGAGCAAAACGGTGATCTCAATGATTAATCGCACTTTCTGGATGCTCCAGCCCAAGCGTTCATTCATCGCAAGCATAAAGCTATCTCTGGGTCCTGCTCCAAGACGCGGGGACAAATACATCCCAATCCCGATGGTCATCACAATAACGCCCAGTAAAAACATGAGTAACCGGGTCCATAGCGATTGCGGCTCCAAAACGATGTTCCACCAAAGGATTAAATCCAGAAAGCTGCCGAAACAGATCATGTTCAAAAACATGCCAAAGGTTGGCTTGATTTTCGCAACGACATAAGAGGATAAAATGACGACGACTCCCACTAATTGCGACCAGATCCCGATCGTCAATCCAAATGTTTTTTGCAGGCCAATGTGGAAAGTATCCCACGGAGCTACACCCAGGTTTGCTTTGATAGCGAGAACACACCCAAAGGCACCAATGAACAGCCCCAAAATAAACATGAAGTAGCGAACCACAATTGACCTGCGAATCCGTATACCGGACACTGCTTTTCACCTTTCCTCTCCAGTAAGGCTCTCTTTTTATGAATCAAAATTATTTCCAACCAGCTACAACTTCAAAAAATATGCCGTTCTTACGGTAATAAGCCTCGGGTTTGGAACGATTCAAGTACGTACCCGCTTCTTCGAGACGTTCTCCCGACAATATGACCTGACGCTGTTTATTTTCTTCGTCCCGGTATTCGATTACCAAGCTAACTTCTTCATTCTGACAATGCCGCACTAATTCTTCTGGTGTCAAAAAGGTAACTCGCTTCATGGTCCCCCTCTTTCCTCCGTAATGATCATTCATTATAACAGGGTTCTTCTTTTCCTCCCACCGATTTTCGCACTCGCTTTACATCGACACTGCCTAAATCCTCAGCCAACAGGGTGTCAGGAAAGACTTCCTGTGCTTCTGCCAACAGGTCAGCCATGGTAAAATCGCCGTCCTCATCCTCGTATCGAGGACTAAAGTGGGTGAGACATAACTTTTTAACCTTTGCCTTCTTGCCCAATTCAGCTACTTCCTTTGCTGTGGAGTGACCGCTGCGTACTGCAAGCTCCTTATCCTTGCTTGCATAGGTAGCTTCGTGAACCAGCAGATCAGCATCAGCCGCCAGCTCCAATACCGCCGTGCAAGGTTCCGTATCGCCGCTAAAGACAATTTTGCGCCCTGGCTGTGGCTCTCCCACAAAGTCTTTTCCATCGAGAACGCGTCCATCTTCTAGCGTGACGTGCTCCCCTCTTTTTAGCGCGCCGTACAATGGACCAGATGGAACGCCTATTTGCTTCGCCAAATCCACCCGGAAAGCACCTGGCTTCTCCTTTTCCACCACGGAATAAGCATAGGAAGGAACCCGATGCTTTGCCATCCGGCAAGTCACGATTACATCATCATCCTCATAGACTACGCCTTCGCTGATGATGCCAAGCTGCAGCGGGTATTGCAGATGCACAGGGCTTGTATCCATAACTGCCCGAAAATAACGATCCAAACCGGGCGGGCCATACAGCTCTAGCGTGGATGCCTCGCCATTGCGCAAGGACCTGCTTGCCAACAGTCCAATCAATCCATAGAGATGATCGCCATGTAAATGGGTAATGAAAATCTTTTCTAGTTGGCTAATTTTCATCGGAGAGCGAAGCAATTGATGCTGCGTCCCTTCTCCACAATCAAATAACCACCATTTTCCAGCCTGTAAAAATCGAAGCCCAATCCCGCTCACATTACGACGGGTAGTTGGTGCTCCTGATCCTGTTCCTAAAAATGTGACGATCACTACGGAAGCATCTCCTTATACGCCCCCCCTTTGTAGGTCGCGTGCCTGTCAGATGCTATAGGCATTCACCCTTTTTTGTCTGGGCGCATAGCCTACAACAAACAACAGTCATGAAGGAGGGACACTGAATATGAAACGACTTTTTTCGCTGGGGCTAGCCACCGGTCTCGCTCTGATGGCTATCTTGACCGGATGCTCCAGCACCCCTGAAAAAATAAGAATGGGAGAAGTCACCCGTTCCCTGTTTTACGCACCGCAGTACGTGGCACTGGAAAAGGGATTTTTTAAAGAAGAGGGTCTCGATGTCGAGCTTTCTACTATTCCTGGTGGCGACAAGGTAATGTCTGCCCTCTTATCTGGCGGGATTGAAGTCGCCTTAGTCGGGTCCGAAACCAGTATTTACGTTGCACAGCAGGGAGCAGCGGACCCCGTAATCAATTTTGCCCAGCTCACACAAACTGACGGAACCTTCCTCGTCGCACGGAAAAAAGAAGACAACTTTTCCTTTGATCAAGTGAAGGGCAGTGTTTTCCTCGGTCAACGAAAAGGCGGAATGCCGCAAATGGTCGGTGAGTACGTACTTAAACAACACAACATCAACCCGCAAAGCGATCTTACGCTCATTCAAAATATCGAGTTCAAGAACATTGCCGCTTCTTTCGCATCGGGAACAGGAGAATACGTGCAATTGTTTGAGCCGGAAGCATCACGCTTTGAACAAGAAGGCATTGGTCATGTCGTCGCCTCTTTCGGTAAAGAGAGCGGTACCGTCCCATATACGGTGTTCATGACAAAACAAAGCTACCTGGACAGCAATTCGGCAGCTATCCAAAAGTTTACCAATGCAATCTACAAAGGGCAACAGTGGGTTGCCAGCCACAGTCCAAAGGAAACGGCTGAAGTCATCAGCAAGTACTTTGAACAAATCAAGCCTGAAATTCTTGAGAGTGCCGTAAAGCGCTACCTGGAACAAGGCTCCTATGCAACCGATCCGATACTGGACGAAGCGGAATGGAATCAACTGCAGGAGATCATGGACAAAGCAGGAGAACTGAAACAACGCGCGGATTACTCCAAACTGGTCAATACTACCTTCGCCAAAAAAGCCAAGGAAGGGAAATAGACTACCATGAACCAGATTCCTTCTACGCCGGCCAAGATCGAACTTCGCCACGTGACCCATCTTTACTTATCCACGACCAGGGCATTCATGGCGGTCAGCGACATTAACCTGCGCGTTGAGGAAGGCGAGTTCATCTGTTTGGTTGGTCCCAGTGGTTGCGGAAAGACGACCCTGCTCTCCCTGATAGCTGGATTGGAGCAGCCTACCGCTGGCAAAGTGATGATTGATGGCCATGTCGTCTCTGGAGCGTCCCGCCAAGTAGGTTACATGCTCCAGCAAGATTACTTGTTCAACTGGCGAACGATCGAGGATAACGTCTTTCTCGGTCTTGATATTCAAGGCATCCGCAGCAAGGAAACAGAGGAATATGCCCTCCACCTCCTTGATGAGATGGAGCTAGCCGATGTGCGCAAATCCTCTCCCATGCAGCTATCAGGCGGTATGAGGCAGCGAGTGGCTCTCGTCCGAACTCTTGCCTGTCAGCCCGATGTACTGCTACTCGATGAACCTTTTTCCGCTCTGGATTATCAGACCAAGCTAAAACTGGAAGACTTGATTTTCTCCACCTTGCGCCGCCACAAAAAAACGGCTGTTCTCGTCACTCATGACTTATCCGAATCCATTGCGATGGGAGATCGGATCTACATCCTGTCACGCAATCCAGGTCGGATCAACAGCGAAATGATCGTCCCCCCTGCCATTCGAGATGCCCTGCCATTTGAAGCACGGAATCAGGAAGGCTTCCAAGACCTGTTCCATCGCGTGTGGAAAGAGATGGAGGTAGTATCTGATGCAGTCAAAGGAAATTGAATCCGTCCATCGCCGTTATTTGAAAGAGGCCAACAAAACACGGTTGTGGGTACTGGCCACCCAGGGCATTTTGTTCCTCTTGTTTCTCGGACTGTGGGAGCTATTAGCCCGTACGAATACGATTAACACGCTTATCTTTAGTTACCCCTCAAAAGTTTGGACGCAGTTCTGGGCGCAGTTACTGGATGGTAGCCTCCTCCCGCATATTGGTATGACTGTCTGGGAGACCATTGTCGGCTTCTTGCTGGGAACGCTTCTCGGGACCTTAATTGCCGCTATTATCTGGTGGTCCCCGTTTCTCTCTCGTGTACTTGAGCCCTATTTAGTTATCGCAAACAGCATGCCAAAAGTAGCACTCGGTCCCGTGTTTATTGTCAGCTTTGGACCCGGCCTACTTTCTGTTATCGCCATGGGATGCGCCATTTCCATCATCATCACCACGATTAACATCTATACCAGCTTTAAAGAAGTCAATCAAAATTACGTCAAAGTCGTTCAGACGCTAGGCGGAAACAAGCGGCAAATCTTTTCCATGGTGATTTTGCCTGCTACGATTCCGACGATACTCGCCACATTGAAAGTAAATGTGGGCCTCTCTTGGGTTGGCGTCATCGTAGGGGAGTTTTTGGTATCCCAGCAAGGTCTAGGATATTTGATCATATACGGCTTCCAGGTCTTTAATTTTACCCTGGTCATGATGAGTCTCGCCATCATTGCAGTCGTCGCTACCCTGATGTACCAAGGCGTCGCGTTTTTGGAACGGCGGCTCACCAGCCAGTTTAAATAGATGATGTACACAAACGGTACTATCTCGCTGCCCGGGGCGGATAGTACCGTTTGCGTGTTTGACGTAAAAATGCCCGGACACGATGGCCGGGCGCAGGACTCTTCTATATTACTTCCAGAACTTCCACCAGCTCTTTTTGTTTGCGGGATCAGCAGATTGACTGGCAGCGACCCGTTGCTCTGCCGCTGCCTCGACTTCCTCGGCGCCTGGTACGCGTGCGAGAAAGTGATCGACCATCGGCTTGTAGTTATCGGGCAAATGCTCCTGCATATGACGCAAAATGGCGATGGCTTTTTCTTTTTGATCCGTAGCTAGTAGTGCGTTCGCGTAGTTGAAACCCGCATAAGGGAAGGGAAATTCAGGTGTCCAATACTTTTCACAAATCTGGATTAACTGATAGACGTAACCAGCTTGTCCCAGTTCACCGGTTACTGTCATCACCACTTCAAAGCGGTCTTTTGCCCCGTCAATCGCGATCGTGTACCAATGCATGGCTTTGAGCAGATTTTCCTCCGTCAATGCGAGGCGCGCCAAATGGAGCTGTGGACGCCACGCCCCTTCTTTTCCAGAGAGAGCCTCCAGCTGCTCGCGGAGCTCTTCCTTTTTGCCACTCTGCAAAAAGCTCTCCACGTACATGTTGAGTCCATTTTCTTGATTAGGATCTTTATGTAATCCCGTATTCAGCGTTTCAAACGCTTTTGCCTCTTCTCCCTCAAACGCATAGATCTTAGCTAAATTCGTGCAGGCTGTGCCTGACGACGGGAATCTTTCCAAACAATCAGTCAAGATCGATTTGGCACGGTCAAATTCTTTTGCTTGCATATGAACAACTGCACGGAAAATAAGCGCAGACTCAATCGGACCATACAATTCAAGAAGCCTGTCCGCAGCAACGGCAGCTTGCTCATGAAATTGATCCTTCACCAACTCCATCGCGAAATCGCGAAGTTTTTCCTTCTCATCCCAATACATATCCAGATTGTGGGGAATCACCTTTTTCTGGTAATCCTCTCGGGACATTTCGATGGAATGACCAAATTCATTGGTAAACGTCACAAAATCAGACATGAAACAGCCTCACTTTCATTTCCTTTACAATAGTTTCAAGGTACCGGACAAGCTCGTGCCTCAAATCCAGGCTTTCATGTTTACTTTACGAATAAAATCCTCCATTGATTCCTTCGCGGGTTCGTCATTCGTCTCTTCGACATCCTGCATACCCATCAGTTGTCGGAACAGTGCCTCGTTGCGCGTTGCCAGAGCATAGTCGAGCAAAGCCTCGTGTGACACACGCGCCGCTTCCTCCTCCAGCAGCCGTTCCTCAAGGTCGATGTCCTCTTCTACAACAGGAAACTGCTTATCTATTTTGGGGATGCGAATTACCCACGCAAACGCGCTGTCCGGATTACGGTCACGTGCGATTAAATAACCGTACTCACCGAGTGGCAAACCTTGCTCAAAGGAGTCGGCAACGATGACGACGCGTTGTCCAAGCTTGAACATGTGCGTCAACTCCCTATAAAGATTAATTCTAATCATACTAAATTGTACGTGTTCTTGGGAAGAGAAAACCCCAAGGATAGGCAAAAGCACAAAAAGTTTGTTGCCAGAGGCAAAATACGGTACACTTTGATTATCTAGGATTTTGATGAAAACGTTATTATAAATGAGGTGTATGGATATGTCTGAAATGTCCACGGGGTTTTCCCTGTTTATCGTTAGCTGGACTTTTATCCTGGTCGGCCTGATGGGCATTGGCGGCTATTTCATGTTTCGCAAGTTTTTAAAATCGATGCCGAAAAAGGATGGAAAATCGGATCTGGATTGGCAAGATCATTATATTGACCAGACTCGCGGGCTCTGGACGGATGAAGGCATGGCTCTCTTAAATGAACTCGTAGATCCCGTTCCCCAGTTGTTCCGTGATGTAGCCAGACGTTCGATTGCCGCTAAAATCGGCCAAATCGCCCTCGAGGAAAAAGCGACCTCGATTACGACCGATCTCATCGTCAAGGGCTATATCGTAGCTACCCCAAAGCGTGATCACAAATGGTTGATCGCCCATCTGAAGACGAAACAAATCGATTATACACCCTATGAAAAATACCTGAATGCCGAGGGCTGACAATTTCGATTTTCGAAACTTCAGTCACGGATATCCGTACTACATGGTAGACCTTTTATCAGGGAGCGATGTGGATGTCAGTTATACTTACCATCTTGGGTATCGGTTTGGTCTTGATGATTATTGCCATTGTGATTGTGGTAGCCCTCCTAAAAAAAGGAGCTCGCTTTTTCTGGAAAAGCGGCAGGCACGGTTACCGACGATACAGCAGCAGCGATTACAGACACCGCGGCCCACTTTGGAAGCTCGGCCATAAAACATACGGTCATCACCAGTATCGCAGAAGGCATTCCAGTCACAGTGGATTTTTTAGCAGTTAATGATGTTCCTTGTATAAAAAAACCTCTATCGAGGCTTGTTCAAGGATGAGCGACCGCGTTTTAGTGGAAGGTTTTTATGCGTTCCATAAAGTTTAAGCAGGATTGCTTTCATACGGTGAAGCAATTAAACCTTCTTACACGTTAAACAAAACCCAGTACCTTTGCGGTGCTGGGTTTTTGCATTAGCTGCCATTGCTTTTCTGTTCCGCTTTTTTCCCAGATACTCCCCCTGAAATGAGAAAGGCCATCACCTCGGCACTTTCCACGTCGAGCACTTGTACTTGATCACTTGGAAACAACAGTAAATTCCCAGCAAAATTATAGGATTGGGGAATGTACACAGCGACATGGTCTGAGAGTCCATATGCGTCCAGGCTTTCTTTGGTGATAAATCCGATTACCTTTGCGTTGCCATCTTTAAAAAGCGTGACGAGGACAGGTTTGTCAAAGCTTTTCTTATCCCCAACAAAAGCACCGATCAAATCTTTGATCGACGAATAAATCAATTTGATAAAGGGCACCTTTTCAAACACTTTGGACACAAGTGTCAGCACGCCGCGTGTCAGTACGTTGGATGCAAGAAAACCAATGACCGTAATACCCAAAATCGTCAGGAGAAACCCTACACCGGGTATCGGGAGATTCAACCAGCTGTCTACCGTCTTGAAAATGGTGTACAGGATGTAGATCGTGACTGCAAGCGGGATCACATAGAGCAGGCCCTCCAGAAAAAAACGAATGATCCGTTTCATCTTATTTCTCCTTCCCCATTCCTTACCACAATTATTGTACCCGATTCATAGACCATCTGCTATGATGGAGGGAAAAAAGGGAAAGTAGGGAGATACATGCAAGCACTGGTTACCCCTCAATGGCTAAAGGATCATATGCACGATGAAAATGTAGTCATCGTCGATTGCCGTTTTGCGCTCAGCAATTCAGACGCTGGAGCACAAGATTATCGAGCCGACCATATTCCAGGCGCACGCTACTTTGATCTTAATCGAGATCTCTCTGGTCCCAAAGGAGAGCATGGCGGGCGTCATCCACTTCCTGATCCAGATGCAGCAGCTGCCCTTTTTTCACAGGCGGGTATTGATCAGCAAACGACGGTTATCACATACGACGATCAAGAAATGGCTATGGCTGGTCGTCTCTGGTGGCTCTTGCGTTACCTCGGCCATGATCAAACAGCCGTACTAGATGGCGGGTATGCAGCTTGGAAGCAGGCCGGCTATGAGGTTACAGCAGAAATACCGACACCACAGGCTCGTACATTTGTCCCGCACGTGCGCTCGGAAATGCTCGTGGACATTCAAGGAGTACGTGAACGAGACGAACAAACGGTACTGCTGGATTCACGCGCAGGAGAACGCTATCGCGGAGAAGTGGAGCCACTAGATTCAAAAGCTGGCCACATTCCAGGAGCTCGCCATTTCTTTTACAAGGAGAATCTGGCTGCAGATATGACCATGCTTCCTGTAGAAAAACTGCAGGAGCGTATCGCTGACTTTGCCGATCAAGAGATTATCGTGTACTGCGGTTCTGGTGTGACAGCCTGCACAAATCTGCTTGCTCTGCACGCAGCCGGCCGGACAGATGTGAAGCTTTATGCAGGAAGCTGGAGCGATTGGAGCTCTTATGACTTGCCAGTAGCAAAAGGACCAACTCCTGCCGAAGATATCGAAGAGTGATTCGTTTGATTCGCCTCTTGCTCCATTTTGGTTATCAAGAGGCCATGTCCTGTCTCTTTCCGGTCTTCATATTCGCTTCACTCGCATTGTCCAAATTCATTACGATTCCTGGTCTGGCACGGTATGACCTGCTTCTGGTGCTCTGCTTGTTGTTTCAAATTTACATGGTAAAAAGCGGCCTGGAGACGGCCGATGAGCTGAAAGTGATCTCGGTCTTTCACTTGATTGGATTGGCACTGGAACTATTCAAGGTACATATGGGTTCGTGGGGGTACCCGGAGGATGCACTCAGTAAGGTTTTTGGTGTGCCTCTGTACAGCGGATTCATGTACGCCAGTGTCGCCAGCTATTTATGCCAAGCATGGCGCCGATTGGACGTTACCTTGTCCGGCTGGCCCAATCCGTTGTTTGCCGTGACACTTGGAGGTGCCATCTACCTCAACTTTTTTACCCACCATTTTATAGGTGATGTGCGCTGGGTGCTGATGGCTGCTATCTTTATCGTATTTTGGCGTACGCGGGTTTATTTTCGTGTCACGCATGAGCGCTTTTTCATGCCACTTCCTCTCGCCTATTTTTTGATCGGTTTTTTCATCTGGATTGCCGAAAATATTGCTACCTTTTTCGGTGCCTGGTATTACCCCAATCAAAAGTCCGGGTGGGAGCTGGTCCATCTCAGTAAAATCAGCTCGTGGTTTTTACTCGTCATCGTCAGCTTTATCATCGTGGCAGAGCTGAAGCACGTAAAAGCGAGAAGGTCCTCTATCTCTGATAAAAATAAAGCGTTGTAGGCTTTTCTCGCTAGTCGTGAATGGCACATAGAAAGAAAGATCAAGAGACTGCTATCGCGTGGTATAGCTGCACATGGTCATTACGGGTATTAGAATTTTTGTCACTCACAACACAAAAAAGGCAACAATTTGGTTGCCTTTTTTGTGTTTATATACGGGGAAGGAGTCACATACTCCCCACCTGAACATTCCGCAGCGACAGTTGCTTCGGCTAGCGAGTGTGCTACCGCTTTGCTCGCACTAGCTGCAAGACACACCCGAGTGGCCAACTCTCTTGCGCTCTTAAGGTCGTATCGCATTGGCAAATTCCTGATCGCTTTCCCTTTGTTGTTCTATTATAGTGGGAAATACGGGTGCCAGCATTTCATCACACTCCTGACTGAATTTGCATTTTTATACAAGTTTCATAATTATAACATGGAAATGTGTTAACCCAGACAGACACAACAAAAAGGCCTTCTCAGCAATCTCGTCCGAAGGCCCTCTCCCGATAGTTTTGGCTCGTTATCTAGGGACGCCACTCAATAAAAGCCTGTGCAGCCCACCCACCAGGCACACTCCTGCCGTCACGAAAAAGGCGATAAAGTAGGAATGATGCCAGTTACCGAGCAGTCCGGCCACAATCGGGCTGAGCACCGCCCCTATAGACAGAACCGCAGAATAGATGCTAAATACGCTTCCGTACAGCTCCCGCGGTGAGTGAACAGTCAAAATGGTCGCAAACGCAGGGAACAGCATTCCAAAACAGGCGCCAAGTAAGAACATCATGACTTGAATAGGGACGGCCCAGCCGATCGCAAGGACATACAAGAGAAAGCTCAGCACCCCAAGACCTGCAAATGATCTCGTCTCGACAGGAACACGATAAAGCCAAAACTGACTAAGAATAGCCAGTGCCCCCAGCCCTTTTAAACTGAACAATATACCTGTCACTGCTGGAGATAATCCCTGCTTTTGAATCAATAAAGGAACCTCGTAAATGATTGTTCCCTGGGCGTAGATAATGGCAAATCCACCCAAAAAGGCTGGATAGAGTAATCGGTTTTCCAGGACGACTTGCAGACTGTGTTTCCCTGCTATCTGCATCCCCGCAGTGGACGTACTCCCTCCCTCTACTTTGACAGGAAGCACCATCCATGCGAATACTCCAGCCGCTAGCATGATGTAGCCCAAAATCACAAAGGACTGACCATACCCGAATTGGACAGCAAAAAAGCTTCCTACCGCAGGTGATACAATCCCGGCTGTTGTAAGAACAAGCCCTTTTTTCCCCATAATTTCGCCTTGCTCAACCGCGGTTTTGCCTGTCTCCCCGAGCATTGCTGAGCACGCTGGAGATACAAATGCCATGAGAAACCCCAGCATGAGCCGAAAAGCAAAAAACCCCCCTGTATTTTGAACAAGCCCTTGGCCCATCAGCATGAATCCGGCGAGGATCAGTCCGCCAGCAATGAACCATTTTTTAGGATAACGATCTAAAAAGGGACCTGCTATCAGATTTCCCGTCAAATTACTGACGGCGTACCCTCCCAGAACAAATCCAATCATGGCTGCAGACACGCCCAGTATATTTAAATACGGGGCGAGTAATGGTGTTTGGGCGTGCATATCAAATGCAACTAGAAACAGTACAACAAACAGGAGAACTCTCAACTCATTCCCTTCCTCTCCCTAACCCCCAGTCTTTGTCCCAGTATATGAAGGGAGTCGTCCAAGTAGGATAGGAAAAGCTTTGCGAAGATTTCGGAAAAAGGAATCGAATCGTAATTGATGAAAGGTTGGTGCCAAGACTATGAACGTTTTGGAAACGGATAGACTAATTCTTCGTTGGCAGACTGTTGATGACGCACCATTTATCCTTACGTTATTGAATGATCCCTCATGGCTGCAATTCATCGGAGATCGGGGTGTACGAACGGAAGAAGACGCTCGTAACTATATTTTGAATGTTTCCATTGATATGTATAATCGGCTCGGCTTTGGGTTTTTCCTCACCGAATTGAAGGGTGGAAATGTTCCTATCGGTATTTGTGGATTGGTAAAGAGAGAGACACTAGAGGATGTCGATATTGGCTATGCCTTTCTCCCTAATTATCGGGGAAAAGGTTATGCATATGAGGCGGCCTCTGCGGTTCTTTCGTACGGGAAAGAAACGATCAGCCTAAGACGCATCGTTGCCATCACCACAGAGGATAATCACGCTTCATCCAAGCTTCTGGAAAGGCTCGGATTGCAATTGGAAGGAATCGTTCAACTAGGGAGTGATCCTGAGAAGCTCAAGCTGTTTGCGATCAATTTTTAGCTCGGCTTGCAGAAGATGAAACCTCATATACCAACCGGATGGATGATATGTATCGATAGCATGAATGAAAAAAACGCGGAATTTGCCGCGTTTTTTTGCTGGACCCTTTTTAAAATGCTTGGGATCTTTCTATGGTCTTTTGTCTGAAATAAAGAAACAGAGGGAGAGAAAAGGATAGACCAATTGTTAAAGTTGCCACAACGTATAGCCACGCATATTTGATGTTACGCTTTTTCGTCTCCTGGTAAAGAAACAAGAAAAACACGACACAGCAAATGAGAAAATCCGTTGCAAAAAACGAGGAAATATCGTTTACGAACAGTTGAGATGTAAATAACGCCAGATTTAATCCGTTCGCTTGCAGAAAAGGTACGAAATGACTATACGGTAAGACTGCACCAGCAATCGCCAGCAGCAAATAGATGCTTTTCATATCCTACTTCACCCCGCCTAGAAAGTTGTGCATTTCCATAACATGCTCTCCTTCCTTTCCTTTGATAGGGTTAAATCGATTTTACGAAGAGAACACGGTCGTTTCCTTTACCGTCATAGTCAGAGTTGACAGAAATTCCGTCAACGACCTTATCTCCTTCTTCGATTTGAAAGCCCATTTTGGTGTGGAATTTGATGGATGCCGTATTCACCGGGGATGTAATGCAGCGGACTGTTTGACACCCTCTTTTTTTGACCTCGTTAAAAAACAGATGATACATCTCGTGACCAATCCCGTCTTTTCGCTTGTCAGGATGGACACCGACAAAATGGATATACGCTTCCTCAGGGTTGGTTTGGGATATAAAGCCGATGAGAAAGCCGACTATTTCTCCCCCTTCTTCAACAACAAAGCTACTAGGCTGAAAGTGGATAAAAAATAGTTTGGGTAGCATCTCAGACATTTGCCGCCCATTCCACCAGTCGTTTACTACAGCAATCATTTTGGAGTAGTCTTGCTCAATGACATTTCTTATCGCAAGCATGTTAGCCTCCTCTTTTTTGAAAAGGAATTGATATCCAAATTATACCATGCAAAAAATAGTCAAACGCACGAAAAATGGGAAAAATTGTTTCAATCTTAGGTAGGATGGGATAGAGCCCTACCACCGAGTCAAATTCCTGTCCTATTAGAAAACTCGGCGATGCCGAGCCTTTAGGCGACAGCAGAGCCGTAGTTGCACTTATACTGGATCAGAATGGTTATAAATTCTTATCTGTACAAAAAAGAGCCTCACAAGTATGTGAGACCCTCTGTAGGATTCAATTAAGAAATTACTGCTTTTAACCCAAGTGAACTCTCGTGGAATGTAACATCAGAGTACTTATCCACCGCTACACGTAGCTGATACTCGCTCTCAAACAGCATGACCGGGCGTCCGTAGCGGTCGGTTACTGTCTTGTTCTTAAGAACATCCAGAGCCGCTTTTTCGCCTTCAAGCCAGCGAGCGATCTGGTACGGCATCCGCGTCAGCATGATATCTACGCCGTACTCCGCTTTCAGCCGGTATTCCAACACTTCAAACTGGAGCACGCCGACCACACCGAGGATCAATTCTTCCATCGGATGCGTGCGGAAAAGCTGAACCGTGCCTTCCTCGGTCAATTGCATGATTCCTTTTTGGAACTGTTTATGCTTCATAGCGTCTTTTACCATCACTTTGGAGAAAAACTCCGGCGAGAAGTGCGGCATTTCTTCGTACTCGAACGCTTGCCCTACACAGAGGGTATCCCCGATTTGAAAAATGCCCGGGTCGAACAAGCCGATGACATCCCCTGCGAAAGACTCCTCAACGATTTCCCTGTCTTGCGCCATAAATTGTACCGGCTGCGCCAATTTGATGTCTTTTCCCAGACGTACATGCTTAACTGCCATTCCGCGCTCGAATTTACCGGAGCAAATACGCAAAAAGGCGATGCGATCGCGGTGAGCCGGATTCATGTTGGCCTGGATTTTGAAAATGAAGCCAGAAAACGCATTGGAATACGGATCAATCAAGCCTGCATTGCTTTTCTTAGCAGAAGGTGGCGGAGCCATTTGCAAAAAGTTGTCCAGGAACGTCTGCACGCCAAAATTGTTAATCGCACTACCGAAAAATACCGGGGTCAATTGCCCTTTGTTGATCAGCTCAGGATCATATTCATCCCCCGCCACATCCAAAAGGGAAACCTCGTCTTGTAGCTGTTGCCAGAGGTCTTTCCCGACCCGCTCTCCGATCAACGGATCTTCTGCTCCCTCTACAGGGAAGAATGAGATATCTTCATGCTGAGAACCATTCTGGTACAGCTCCACACGGGACTTCATCCGATCGTATACTCCGCTAAAATAACTGCCCATCCCGATTGGCCAGTTCATCGGATAGGAACGGATCCCCAGTACACGCTCGATCTCTTCCAGCAGCTCAAATGGGTCTTTTCCGTGGCGGTCTAGCTTGTTTACAAAAGTAAAGATCGGGATACCGCGCATCCGACAAACTTTGAACAGCTTGATCGTTTGTGCCTCTACCCCTTTGGCCACGTCAATAATCATCACGGCAGCGTCCGCAGCAGTAAGGGTACGGTATGTGTCCTCACTAAAGTCCTGGTGACCGGGCGTATCCAAGATATTGATGTGATGCCCATTGTATTCAAAATCCATCGCACTGGACGTAACGGAGATTCCGCGCTTTTTTTCGATCTCCATCCAGTCGGAGGTTGCGTGTTTGGAATTTTTGCGCCCTTTGACCATCCCTGCTTCACGGATCGCTCCGCCGTAGTATAGCAGCTTTTCCGTCATCGTTGTTTTACCTGCGTCCGGGTGGGAGATGATCGCAAAGGTACGTCTTTTTGCTATCTCATTTTCCCATTGGGGATTGGTTTGACTCATCTTCATTCTCCTGTCACTTTCGATTAAGTAGCCACATTCTTTACTTTTACGATTATACAAGACAAAGGCATGCTGCATCCACCTAGTAATTTTTGTACAAACAGTTATAATGATTAGTAGTAAAAATTTTTTGACTGTATTTCGCACCTACATAACTCAAAATGATATAGGAGGGACCTTATGACGACAAACCTCGAAACACGTGCCATCGCATTTCGCGACTATGTGAAAAAAATGACCAGCTACAACCAAGCGCTTGCTGTACTGCATTGGGACAAAGCAACCCAAGCTCCGCGCAAAGGAATGGAAGCTCGTTCCGAAATTATCGGTACTTTGGCGACAGAGCAGTTTAAACTGGCAACCTCCAAAGAAATGGAAGATTTCCTGGAAACACTTGGCGAACCTTCTGCTCTCGAAGCTCTCGATGAAATCACGCGGCATACTGTCCTGGAGTGCAGAAAGGAATTCGACCGTAACAAGCAAATTCCAGCAGATCGTTATCAAGAATTTGTCGTGCTTACTTCTAATGCTGAGACTGTCTGGGAAGAAGCGCGCGAGAAAAACGATTTCTCACTCTTCCAGCCTTATTTGGAGAAAATCGTCAATTTCCAGCTCGAATTCATCGAGTATTGGGGACATGATGGCAAAAACAAGTACAACATCTTGTTGGACCTGTATGAGCCGGGCATGACGGTTGATCAGCTAGATCCCATTTTCGCTACCCTTCGTGAAAAAACCGTCGAACTGGTTGCAGCAATTGCGGATTCCCCAAATAAGCCGGACACTTCGTTTTTGACCAAACACTTCCCCATTCCGGAACAAGACGCATTCAGCCGCTTTATCCTTGAACGTATCGGTTACGATTTTACTGCCGGTCGCATGGATCGCAGCGTTCATCCTTTCTGCACAACCTTTAACCCGGGCGATGTACGTATCACGACCCGTTTTGCTGAAAACGATTTCAACTCAGCGCTGTTCAGCTGCATACATGAAGCCGGACACGCCATGTACGAACAAAACATTAACCCGGCCCTGCTCTTCACGACATTGTGTGACGGCACATCCATGGGTATTCACGAGTCGCAATCCCGTTACTGGGAAAACATGGTCGGACGCAGCCTGCCTTTCTGGAAGCACTTTTTCAGTGACTTGCAAAAAGCATTCCCAGCCCAATTCGAGGGTGTCAGCGTAGAAGATTTCTACCGTGCGATTAATAAGGTAACTCCTTCTTTTATTCGTACCGAAGCGGATGAACTAACCTACAATCTGCATGTCATGATTCGCTACGAAATTGAAAAGGGCTTGATCAACCGCACAATGGAGGTTGCTGATCTCCCTACTATCTGGAATGAAAAAATGAAAGAATATCTCGGCGTAGAACCTCCTACCGATACACTGGGAGTCTTGCAAGATGTCCATTGGTCTGGCGGAAGCTTTGGCTACTTCCCTACCTACTCGCTCGGTAACGTATATGCTGCCCAGTTTGCCCACGTAATGGAGCAAGAAATCAGCGGTTACGAGGATTTGGTGGCAAACGGAGAGTTTGGCCCTATCCGTCAATGGCTGAAAGACAAAATTCATCAATACGGTAAAATGAAGAGCCCACGAGAACTCGTTTCCGCCATCACCGGTGAAGGCACAAACGCTACCTACTTGATGAATTACCTGGAGAAAAAATACACCGAGATTTACAAGCTGTAGTGTGTCCTTTTGTCCTTTGTATCCTGGCGCTCCCTTTTAAAAAGGGGGCGCTTTTTTTTTAGCATAGGAACCCGCAAAAGTACCCGGGGAAAATTACCAACGCTCGTGAGAGGAAATCGGAGAAAATAACGAAGCTCTTTGGGGCGCCAACCGAGCCGGAATGGAAAAAACGAAACACGCCCTTAGCGTCCACCTCTGAGATACTTCCTGAAGCGGCTACTTTGGACGCGGTTTTGTTTTTGGAATGGAGGCGGACAGTACTAGCTCCTCAGCAGGAGTCCCAAGAAGCTGGAGCGTTTTCTCCGGTTTCCTCTCCTCTACTACAGCCTGATCTTCCCGTCTTTTTAACCTTTTTCTGAAATCGCTTCCTTTTTGTTCACGTTCTATCCACCGTTTCTTCACGTCTTCTTCACACTTTACCAACCACAAACTTACAAAACAGGAGTATGATGTTCATGTAAAACATTTCCACTAAGTGAGGGATTTAAAAATGATGTTCGTATCATTGTCACGCTGGTTGTGGGGCAAAGAAGAGCATGAAGTTATTCCGTTTGAAACAAAGACATACGTTCGTAACGAAATGGAACAGTTCACGGTGAATCATCCTGAACAAATCGTGCTATATCCTCATCTGTAAGAGTCATGAGCTGCCCTAATCGGCAGCTTTTTTTGCGAGTTTCTGAAAGCGCTCACTGATGTGCTACAATGTGGTGAAAGGGAGGAATTCGCAATGGTTGACTTTACGGATAAATGGCTGCCTACCTACATCCGCCGCGATCTGGCGGTTTTATTTTGCGGAATTAACCCGGGACGCGTCTCTGCTACAGCCGGGTACCATTATGCCAACCCAGCCAACCTCTTTTGGCGCGGCTTGTATGAGGGAGGTCTGACACCTCGACGACTTTTGCCCGAAGAAACGGCCAAGCTGTTGGATTATGACTATGGCATTACCGATTTGGTGTCACGCCCTACCCGCTCGTCTACTGACCTGCGAGAAGAAGATTATGCGGCAGGTGCCGAACAATTTGTCCAAATGATTCAGACCTATCGTCCTCGCGTCATCTGTTTTAATGGCATTACCGCCTTTCGCCATGCCACGGGGCAAAAGAAAGCTGCTATTTCTCTCGGCCTCCAACCGCAGCTGGCATTTGGGACTGCAGATTGGCCTGGCAGCTACTTGTTTGTCATCCCCTCTACAAGCGGTGCCAACGCCTCGTTTACGCGTGAAGAACGAATCGCCAAATTCGGTGAGCTCAGTGCCTTTTTGCGCGCGAAAGAATGGCATCCGATTCCCCTGTTGCCCCCGCCTACGTAACAAAATCACACGTTCAACATGCGAGTAAAGAGTGCATCCCATGGAACAACAAAAGGCCCTTGAGTAAGGGAGCTCCTGTAACAATCGCTCTCTACACTCGGGCCTAAGCGTTCTATATTGCCGAGTACAACCACAATAGGTACCAGAAAAAATGAAACGACCGCTCCCCTGTAGAGTACAGGAAAGCAGTCGCGGCATAGAGCCTTTTATCGTTGTCTACTTGACGGGGTATGACCACTGGGGAATCTCATCTCTTTTCCGGATTTCATTTTATGTCCACCTCGTTGATAGCTGCTCCACGATGGATGCGGAAAGGCGTTCGGAGAACGGACGCGGCCGGCTCGCTCCTCCGGTTCCGGATTTCGTCCTTAAATTCCACCCGCACTAGTTGCGGTCTTTTGCCAGTAAGTTGTTCTCCATTGACGTTCAACTCCTTTCGATTTCTTGCAGCAGCTCTTCCGTATTCATCACCCGGCCAAATACTTTATCGATGATGGTCAACGTTGCCTGATGGGACATCTCATCGAACCCGCCGTTCGCGTCACTGACAAACACAACTTTGAAATCGCGCATAAACGCGCTTCGGGCGCTCGTCTCGCAGCATACATTGGTAACGGTCCCGGTAATGATCACCGTATCGGCCACGCCCAGCCCCCGAATGTTTCGGATAATCGTTTCCAATTGTGTGTTATGAAAGGCATCATACCGATGCTTTTGGATAACCGTTTCATTTGCGAGCGGTTTCAAACCATCGACCACTTCAACGCCGGCCGTCCCTTGACGCATCCCCGCATTTTCCAGCCTGGGATTATAAGCTACTTCCAAAGGTGAAACTTCGAAATGATTGTAAAGTACATGCGTCGTAAAAATGACGGGGATACCGTGTTTGCGGCTCGCCTCCAACAACTTCTTCATGTTGGGAAGATATTGCCGCGCCATCGGTACTTCCATAATAGCCCCCTCGTTTACAAAATCATTTTGCATGTCGACGACCAGCAGCACCGCCTTGTTCTTGTCAAAATCCCATGGAATACGTTTTCCCATCTTTCTCCTCCTTATATTTGGTTCAACTGTAGTAAGTGTTACAACTTACAAAGTAGCAATTGTCATGCCAATCGGATTAAGGCAAAATGAAGCGGTTATGAGGACGGAGACGAATAAATAACTGTTCGAATTTTGATACAATTCTATTTTGATGCCACACAAGACTTGTTATTTTTGTTATAATAATCAAAAAATTCATCTTTCTAATCTAATACATTGTTTTAAAATTGAACTCATTTCAACCATTGCGGAAGCTGGTAAACGTTGGTAAATTTCCGGTTTGGATGTAGTCAATAAGTCTTGCAAATTGCTGCACTTGTGTGTCTCAATCAATAGAGATTCGCTGAATGCCTTTGTGGTGTTTCACAACGAGTGTGGAAGAGGCCACGAACCATTTCGCCGTGGGAGTAGACTTCATCATCACTCGTTTTTTCTTTGTTGAAAGAATAGATATACATACGAAGGTGGGGTATCCACTGAAGGAGCAATAGCGTTCGCCTTTGTCTGCAGCTGTTAAGCGGCTTCCAATCCAAATTTCCTGCAGACAACAGCGACCGGAAGTGGTTACCCCACCCCTCCGTAACATCTATGACCTCAATTGACCACTTTCTCAACAAGCTCAAGCTGCGGTGCGGCAGCCTGATTCAAGAAACAAAACCAACCCGGTGTACACGAGCGAAATAAACACCCGGTTCTTCCGAAGGTTCGAATATAAGATACTGCCGCAGTTGTTTTCCATAAACGTGGATGGTGATCGCGTTTTGATTGCCAATAGTTTCCATAATATAGCAATCTGCCGGAGGCAGGAGCTGTTCCGTACACTGCTCGTTTACGAGCAAAGTGCCGTTTTCACGGAGTCTGGCTACTTCCCCGGAGTGATGATCGACTCTCATAAAGTTGGTTACCTTTATTTGCTCTAACGCCACGCCTTCGACTCCCCAAGTATTATCATGGTCATGAAGGGGAGTTCGCTGACCGGGCTTCCAAACCAAGGCAATGATTTCAAATCGTCCTTGGGGATCGCTGTATAGCAAATGGCGGGCATATCCTTCGTCGTTCGGCGTACGTGACGCGTTCCGAGTCGCTTTCCGCCCGGTCAACGAGCGCAGTCATTTCCCGAATAAAGTCTTCCAGATCGTATTCCTTCATTTGTTGTACTTCCATATTGGCCGTTCTTCCCTCCATTGCCTACCGGACACTTCAGTTTTATCCCTTTCGCTTAAAACCGATCCATAATCCAGTTGCAGGCGATGCCCCTGCATTTTCGGAAAAATGGACTTCGGTTTTTGCAACGCTGACATTGAAAACCTCCTATAATCGCGAAGATATTTTAAAAAAGGCATCCTTCGCGATTGTGAAGGTTATCCTGAAAAGTCAAGTGATTTTTCGGATGATTATGATAATTTTAAAGTGGCGAATTATTACCAGTTAATTACTTGAACTGCATAGGTCATGTGAACAATAATCAACTTGAAAAATAAGGTTATTCTTTTTATTAAATCAAATTCCAATCAAATTCTACGAAAAGTTCGCGAATTTCCCTATTGGCAAGCGCTCGGTATACTTCAGAGCTTTTTTCTGGCGATACTTTTCTTATTAGACCTTCCAATTGGAACTTTCCTTCCATGAGCCAGCGAAGTGCTGTCTTGTAATTGCCAAATACGCTATGGGGTTGAAGTTCTCCTGCATGAAGGGGGATTTCCCACTCCCAGCCACTTCGTAGTTTGACATAGCGACGGAAGATGACATCCAGTAAAGCCTGTGCTTGTACATCACCATATCGCCTCCACGGCAGGCCGATCATGACAACTTCCCCTCCCCGACACACTAACTTTACTCCGTCCAAGACGCCCTGCTCACGTCCTGAGCACTCCAACACCAACTCATAACGTCCTTCAAGCTTGTCATATTCTGCGCTGGAATTGACTGTTGGAACAGGAAGTGAATCAATGATTTCTGCAACGCCGCTCCCTTTTAACAGTTCACGTCTTTCTGGATCGGGGTCGTAACCGGTCACTATGTAACCATTCAAAGCAAATAACTTAGCAGTTAAATGGCCAACCGGTCCGAGCCCTAGTACGAGAACACGGTCACCTGGCCGAGCACTAGTCGTAATCAGCGTCGTCCAACTGACGCCAATCAATCGGGCAATAACCGCCTCATATGGAGATAGTCCGGACGGAAGCGGTAACGTATTCTCTACTTTAACCTTCTGTTTACGAATATGCCGCCCCATGAAGTAAAGCAAATCGCCAGTTTTGATTTGGTTAACACCTGGTCCAATCTCCGTCACTTTCATGATCGCTGAGTAACCCGAGAACTGAGGATATGGAGGACTTCCAAAATAAAACCGCTCCAACTCGGTACCCGGACTAATTAGAGATACAATAAGTTCCCCAATCACCTCACCTTCTCCCGGCTTCCCCGGATCTTCCCACTCGATTAACTCCGCCTTTTGGTGGTCGGTAATTGCCACAGCTTGATTATTGATTTTCATTTGTATCCCTCCTGATTAATAGTTAAGCCTCTCGAAATTCATAATTCCGCATCGGCTCTGGCCTGACGGCCAGGGTCTTTTATTATTTCACCTCCAAAAGCGAGGTGCGAACAAATATTCCTATTAGCATTTTCGAAACATTCCTAAAGTCGGCGGGAAGGCATATTGATTGCCTATCTCTTAGAGAATTGGGTGATTGCTGTGAAACTTGTTTCTCACCTGCTTAATTCCGAGCCTCTATATAGTCTCATAACATCGAATTTCATGGACGACAACTGACTCAGCTCCGTTTGTTGCTTCGAACACGACGCTCAATCGATCCGTAACGATCAATTGAGGTAATACGTGACGAACATGGCGACAAAAGTTGCCTTCTACACGGAGAATTGTTTGCCAACCGTCGGGTGACCAAGCTTCGATTCGATAATCGCTCGGACATTCGGGCTCCCGGAAAAACGCTGGGTACTGATTGAAATCCTGAAGCAAATGACCAGGAAAAGTCATTACCACGCTGCCAACAGAAACTGGCTTCTCCCAGTAAAGTTCCAACCGCTGTGGTAAAGAGCAACTTGGATTTGAACGCCACATGTTGACCGAGCGATAGGGACGAGCGGCTCCTCGGATTGTCGAAAAGGCCGGAAAGATCGGTTGGGGTGGGTCGACTTTGAAACTATAGGAGAGTCCGTCGTCCCGGCTGCGGAACTTTCCTTCCCGCATCTCGTAAGCAGATGGCTGTCCAGGTGCTAGCACCTTTGCTGGATGCCAGCGCACTCCTTGATCTTCTGACGATAAATCAAGACGAACATATCTACCCTCGTTCAAAACCGGTTCCTGCAAATGAACCTTCCATTCAATCCATCCCGTAAATAAGGGAGGGACAATCAGTTTTTCACGGCAAACAGGCTGACGTTCGTCATTCGCCCGATAATCCCAAATGTGCTCGACGGGCAGTAGAGCGGCCTCGACTGTCTGATCGTACTCAGTTATGTTTGATAGATAGACGGACACACTCTTTAATTCACCGCGAACAGCGATCCATTGCGCTTTAGTGGAGAGAAGTGAGTTCTCTGCGCCAACGTTTTCATCTGGCATCCCAGACCCGAATGACAACGCTTCGCTGTCGGCTTTCACAATGGCATTTCTAGCTATATCTCCTGGATCCATGTTCTCGACATTTGGTAAAAAGCAACCCTCTCTAAGCAATGTCTGTTGCACCTGTTCCATAGCTCGTTCAGGAATTTCAGCAACAGACAGACCTTCTTGCCATGCTACTGCAGCCGCCGTTCCAGCAGCTTGACCCATCAGAGCTGTTGTGGCCATGACCCTCAAAGTTCCTAACGCCGCATGAGTAGCACTGACATTGCGTCCGGCCATCATCAGGTTGTCCCTATCTTTAGCGATTAGGATTCGTAACGGAATCCCATACGGTCCACAAATGTCTGCTGCGCTAGGAGGATTACTAGTTGGACCAAGCAACCCACCAGCAATATGAAGGTCAATATACCAACCGCCAAAGGCAACCTCATCATTAAAGACTGTTCGGTCCACCGGATCATGTTCCGTCATTAGGTAGTGACCCATGATTCGGCGACTCTCTCGTTTTCCCGGAACCTGACCTATCCAATCTAATGCATAATGAGACGCCATTTCTCGCGTGTTGGGATCTTTATTTTTAATCCAATCCCAGATCCCAAAGACATGACGTGTCAGCTCATGGCGTATTTGTTCAGCGTCGTGGATCGTATCCCACGGAACACTGAGCTCAATCCACCAATATCCTGCTCTAATATCTTCCAGATTGCGGTCATGATCATAGAAAAAAGAAGGATCGTCATAGACTACGGCCCATTCGGGAGGTTGAAACGGCACTGGCTTGCCCATGTCCTTCGCCCGAAAATGAATCGTGGTTCCCATCGTTTCTCCGCTCGCCACGTCCGGTGCATGAGGCTCCCCGAATTCCACACGGCTCTCTGTTCCCATCCGCCATTCGTTGCCCGCAAGCGCTGCCACGATACCATCCCCAGTGCAATCGATAAATATTCCCCCTGTGAATGTAATATTCGTCTCAGCATTTGCTACACGCCCAACTACCGAAGAGATCGTTCGTTCAGACGACATAACCACTTCAACCACCGTTGTGTTTAAATAAAGATCCAAATTGGCTGTCTGTGTAACCATGTCGTATAGTCTCATGTCCCACAAGCTGTTCGTCCAACCATTGTTGTAGAATTGTTCGTGATTATATGCTCGATCCAGCTCCATAAGTTCGGAGATAATGCCCGTTTCCCGAGCATAGGCGTGAAATCGAGCCGCGCCGTGAGGCGTCACCCTCACCTCAGAGGAGCTATTGCCTCCAAGTACGGGACGGTCATGGATCAACGCCGTTCTCGCACCGTGTCTAGCGGCTGCAACTGCAGCACAAAGGCCAGCCAGTCCACCTCCGCACACGATGACATCATATTGACTTTGCAAATGTTTCAATATTACACCTTCCTTCTATATTCATTTTGGTGACTTGTATCAACCCCGATAACGAAAACCGCGTGGCAGAAGCTGAATGCAAGGCAACCTTCATTACAAGAACCTCCTTAGAATTCTAGAGCTTAAGGCGAGCGCTTGCGAAAGGATTGAGGGGATAAGCCCATCTGTTTTTTGAACTGCTTGCAAAAATAAGCACTGCTATTGAACCCGGTTTGTCTACCGACTTCTGTAATCGACTTGTCAGTTGTCGCTAATAAAAAACATGCTTCGCGGATTCGCCTCGCTAGTACATATTGACTTAACGTGCATCCTGTTTCCTCTCGGAACAAATGAGATGCATGAAAAGTAGATATATGTAAACTTCGAGCTAGACTTTCCAGCGAGAATCCCTTCTGATAATGAACCTCAATCCATTCCATCATCTGTTCAATATGACGTTTCTCCCGATGAATGGAGGTGTCCCTGCCCGTGTCGTCATTTCTTTGCACCACTTTGCGAAGCAGGCGAAACCAATCGATTAAAAACAATCCAAACTCTTCCTGCTGAGCAAATACCGAAGCTCCATTCAGTCTCTCTTGCAATTCAAGTCCGATTCGCTCGAACTCCTTCTGCTCTTGGATATTAAGTCTAAAAACTTGCCAATCAAGTTGTCCTTTCCATATTCGACGAAAGAAAGCAAGTAAGGCAGGAAACGTCGAAAAATAACGTTCGAATACTTGAGGTTCGAACACGATAGGCATTCGGACATAATGCGATTTCATTTTATAATGATGAAGCTGGAAAGGTTGAACTAAAACAAGTGTACCTGGTACGATTGTATACATCTTCTCGTTCAAGATGACTTGCCCCTCACCTTCCCTTACGTATACCATCTCGATCCCTTGATGAGCGTTTATCATTTCCCAGTTGTGCTCTCGGGTCTCATATCTATTAAAAAACAAAAAGTAATTCTCGAACTGAGGCATTGTATTTAGAGAACGACTCATAAGTGATTCCCACTCATCAGCTCAAGAAACTAATGCTTGCATTTGGATCAATCTCCGAATGTCTCCACGCACGGGTGTTGCCACCAACACCATGAAGCATGGTACCAAGCTTTAAATATTTCTTCATTTGGAATACACTTCCTCGTCTAATAAAATGGATGCTACATCACGATGAAAGCAACTTAATCAAAACGAGCTAGGAATCGACGGACTCTATCGTTAGGGCTATCTTCAAAAATATGCAACGGTGAGCCACTGTCAATTACGACACCATTGTCAAGAAATAAAACTTGATCCGCAACCTCGCGTGCAAATTTCATCTCGTGAGTAGAGATGATCAAAGTTATGCCTTCTCGCGTAAGTTCTTTCATAACCTCGAGCACCTCACCGACCAGTTCGGGATCAAGCGCAGAGGTAGGTTCGTCAAACAATAGCACTGTCGGTTCCATAGCCAATGCTCTTGCGATGCCAACCCGCTGTTGCTGTCCACCGGACATCTGATTTGGGTATCGGCTCGCTAAAGAAAATAGCCCGACCTTATCCAGCAATCGCTCTGCACGACTTTTTGCTTCAGAATTCCTCATCTTCTTGACCACGACCAGTCCTTCCATCACGTTTTCCAGCGCTGTTCGATGAGGAAACAATTGATGGCTTTGAAACACCATTCCAGTTTGCCTTCGGTATGCAATCCGTTCTTTTTCTGAGTACTTCTCCCCTTTTCCAAACTTCAAGCGATGGCCGTTCAATTCCATTTCTCCAACATCAGGAGTTTCAAGAAGATTTAGGCAATTTAAAAGTGTTGACTTCCCGGAACCAGATGGACCGATCAGAATGGTTGTAGTGCCCCTACCGATTTCTAGCGAAATATCTTGAAGTACAGCTTTTCCGTCGAACGATTTGCAAAGCCCACTTACGTAAAGAATAGTCGCTCCTCCTTTAAATCTGATGACAATCGCGTGAATCTCTCAAATACTGTAATGTCCAAATCGTCTCTCCATTCGATGTTGAATAAATGTCAGAATTGAGCAAATAGCGAGATAATAGAAGCCTGCCACAATAAAAAGCAGCAACGGTTCATATGTTGTGGCGGCGATCTGCTTCGCAACACCGAATAGATCCTGCAATGTGACTAGCGCGGCCAGAGACGACGTCTTAACCAAACTGATAAACTGATTGCCCAATGGCGGTATACTGATTCGCACTGCCTGGGGCAACACGATTCTCCTAAACGTTTGCGAACGCGTCATCCCAAGCGCATACCCTGCTCTCCATTGCGATTGGGCTACCGAATCAATCGCAGTTCGAACGATCTCTGAAGAGTAGGCGCCTTCTGCTATAGTAAAGGAAATGGCCACTGTCAGAAACGCCGGTAACACAATCCCGATACTCGGAAGACCGTAGAAGATTAAGTATAAATGTAAAAGCACTGGCGTTCCCCGAATAATCCAAACGTAAAATTGGGAGGGATAACGTAACCATTTATTATGAGAACGAGCAGACATTGCCACGACAAACGCCAATGGAATGGATAATAAAAATGAAACAATTGACAACGGAATCGTATAATTGAGCGTCCCCTCAAGCAATGGCCACAGCGAACTTAAAACTATATCCCCTAACCATTCAGCGCGATCCATTATGATAAACAACTCCTCATTGGGTCAAATCTTGTCCAAACCATTTTTCCGTTAGCCTCGCATAAGTACCGTCTTTTTTTATTTCCCGAAGGGCTTGGTTAATCGCTGCTATGACTGTACCATCATTTCCTTTTACAAACGGAAGAGCAATCTCTTCTTTCTCCTTGAGCTGGTCAACCGCTTTAATTTTAAGATCTGGTCGACTTTTTTTCAGATTCAGGTAATAAAGATTATTAAAGATAAGCGCATCGACCCGTTTGGTATTTAGCAACTCAACAAATTCTCCTTCCGGTACTAGCTCTGCCCCTTTTGATTTTGCTAACTTTCCGTAAGTGCTACTATTGGATCCATATACCTTTTTTCCTTTTAAATCATCGAAGCTTTTAATATCCGCCGTTTCATCCAGGACTATCAGTGTAGTGTACGATGTAAGATATGGATCGGAGAAATCATATTTTTCCTGTCTATCCTGGACAGTGACCTGATGAATGGAGTCAAACCGCCCCCCGCCAAGACCTGCCAGCATTCCTTCCCATTCGGTCTCCATATAACTTACCTTAAGTCCGATTTTCCCAATTACTTCATTAAGCAGCTCGACATCAAACCCCGTCAGTTCCCGGTTACCCTTATCCGTATGATATGCAAATGGAGGGTACGCTCCAGTCGTACCTATGACGAATTGCCCTTTTTCTTTCAACTTTTCCAAATCCGTTTTTTCTTGCGAGTCTTCCACCGACAACCTGGAAGATGGGGATGCTTTTTGTTCTTTCGCAACGTTACCGCAGGCTATTACGATCAGCACCATAATCACAGAAACAATCAACAGAGCAATTTTCCTCATCGTTCCAATCTCCCTTCTCATTCTCAGCGTTATACTTTTTTGCGATCCAGTTTATCGTTTTTTGTACAAACACTCCCTCCTGAAACCGTTTTCAACAGATGAAAGTCGTCCGTTAGGCTCGTATTAAGCATCTGTTTGAGCAATAATATTTCAGGTTTTCCTAATTTGTAAAGTCGGAACTCTACATATCGCAAAATCGTTATATGAATGCACAATCCATTTCAATAACAATGATTTAAAGTAATATTAGGGAAGATTATCTCAAGGAGATGGTAAAGATGGATGGGCCTATCAATAGTTCGATTCTCAAGACAGCCGACTCTCTTCGACGTCGGATTTATTCGCCTGTAGAACTTGTACAAGCATACCTGAATCGCATTGAAACATATGAACCTGTACTAAATACCTTTAGGATCGTGTTGATCGAACAAGCACTCGAGGCAGCGCGTCAGGTTGAACGAGAATGGCATCAAGGCTTTGATCGCGGTCCATTACACGGAATTCCCGTGACATTGAAAGACAATATCGCTCTTACAGGCGTACCCATGACCAACGGATCTGCCTTCACCTCATTCATACCAACAAAATCCGCTCCTGTCGTAAAGGCACTTACCGAAGCCGGATCCGTCATCGTTGGTAAAACCCACATGTCGGAATTCGCTTATGGCGATTTTCATCCGGTTTTGCCCGCTGTGCGCAACCCGTGGCATCCAGGTTATCTTCCTGGCGGGTCCAGTTCGGGTGCTGCCGCAGGTATAGCAGCAGGCTTTGCACTAGGAGCTCTCGGTACTGATACAGCTGGTTCGGTTCGGGTTCCTGCCTGCTTTTGTGGTACAGTTGGTTTCAAACCGACATTTGGACGTTTATCCTTACGTGGTATCACCCCTCTTGCACCGTCACTAGACCACGTTGGAATACTGGCCGGTTCATGTACAGATACGGAAATCTTATTCCAAGTGCTTACCAACGAAGTTCACTACCGTCCCGAACCCAGACCAATTCGGAAGTTACGATTCGGTATTCTTGAGTCTTGCTTCGAAGCACCAACTGATCCCGAAACTGCCAAAGCCGTCTGGGAAACACTAGAGATCCTGCGGCGCGAAGGTGCAGAACTCATATCGCTTCGGCCATTGGATCTTCCCATCGCCCTTGTCAAGCAAACTACCTGGACTATACTACTTGCGGAGGCCTACCGAATTCATAAACTGAAGCTGAAGAATGATGCCGGCTTTTACGGTCGCTCCCTGATATCTAGCCTGGAAAAAGGGCAGGAGATCCTCCCTGAGGAATATGCATGTGCATTGGCTTGGAGGGAACAGGCCAAAAATGTGGTTTCTCGACTTTGGGATTTGGTCGACGCGATCGTTATCCCAACCTGCCCTTGGGCCGCGCGTCCTTTGGGATCTTCGTCCCCGGACGGCAAGACGGTCAATGGCGAATTTACCCCGTTCGACAATCTGTGGGGTCTTCCAGCCCTATCGGTACCGGTCGGATATACCCGTGAAGGCTTGCCAATCGGAATGCAGATCACCTGCCAGGCGGGAGCGGATGAACTCGTACTGGCGATTGGAAAATATATTGAAGGAGCACTGAATGGGACACTGAGGAAACCTAGCGAAGCTTTATGGACGCTTTAATGAAATCTCTGTAAAGAATTTTGCATTATGAGGCTAGGCAGCTTAATCTGGCTAGCCTCATTTTCATTGACAATAGCTATATATTAGATCAGCTAAGACAATTTACTCATCCTGAATGGTATTATTCACCTTTTAGTACTGATGACTTTACCCGTGTTCTGCGCACGATCTGGCCGGCCTATGCCACCTGTCCGGGCCTCCACCGAAAAGTGGGCTCGTCAGGATCTATCCGAGAGAACACTGATCGACCGTGACCGTATCAAGGCCAGAGCCTACGATGCTTCCACTGTCCTTAACTCCAATAATATTGAATCCGGGTATGCTTCCTATGAGTATCCCCTTGCCAGATTTCCGCCTCCTTTACATTCAGTGCATACAGCCTCCAATTGAGGGTTGTTATATCTTGATTGCGGCTGATCCTCTCCCTCTGCTCAGCAAGTGAATACTCCAGTTCTTCCTCCCTTACAAGCTCCTGACTCTGATTTCCCGTTAGCGCTACGGCTCGATCTTCCGCCGACCTTTGCCGGAAATCGGCAGCCCCGGCCTCATCGCCCATATCCTCGACCGTCCCCCGCAAACGGATCTGCCTACCCAGAATAGGCCAGTAGAATGTTAGAGCCGCTTTCGGGTTATGTTTCAGCTGCTGACTCTTCCGGCTCTCGAAGCCGGAACCGAAGTAAAATGTATCGTCGACACTAAACAGCCTTCGTCCGACGGAAGTTCGAACCAAGGCTGCTTCATGATTTTACTTTATTGTGCTGTCTAGTTGACGGGGTGCATTCCAAATTGCATGTTGAGGGCTGGTTCGGCTCTCACGCAAAATCCTAGAAACTTCATGTTAAACTCAATGACTAGTCTCCTTCAGGAGCGGGGCCAGCCGGACTCATGCTCTCCCACTTGCTGCATCTTGAGGGAATCGAATCGATCGTCATTGAAAATCGCAGCCGCAAAGAAATCGAGGAGACGATCAGAGCCGGCGTACTTGAGAAGGGTACGGTTGACTTCATGAAGGCGACGGGCGTCGGCGAGCGTTTGATGCGGGAAGGGCATTCCCATAAAGGCGTCGAGCTCCTCTTCAATGGCGAGCGTCACCGGATCAATATGCATGATCTGACCGGCGGTAAATAAGTCACGGTCTATGCCCAGCATGAAGTCATCAAAGACCTGATTGCAGCCGATTGTAGGCTGGCGGTGAAATCCATTTCAACGTAGGCGACGTTAGCTTGCACGAGCTCGATTTCGACTCCCCGACGATCCGTTTTCACAAGAACAAAGACGGCGAGCTGCAGGAGATCACCTGTGACTTCATCGCAGGCTGCGATGGCTTCCACGGTCCGTCACGGCCAGCCATTCCCCACATGTGCGCACAGAATACCAGAAAGTGTATCCGTTTGGCAGGCTCGGCATTCTCACGCAAGCACCGCCGTCATCCCCGGAGCTGATTTACGCCAACAGCGACCAGGGGGTTCGCCCTGATCAGCACCCGTTCACCCGAGATACAGCGGTTTTATCTCCAGGTCTATCCCAAGGACGACATCGCTAACTGGTCAGATGACCGCATCTGGTCTGAGCTGCATGCAAGAACAGCCAGCAAGAATGGCTGGAAGCTGATCGAAGGCCCGATCATTCAAAAGGCATCGTCGCCATGCGCAGCTTCGTCTGCGTTCCGATGGGGTACGGCCGGTTATTCCTTGCAGGTGATGCCGCCCACATCGTTCCACCGACCAGGGCCAACGGACTCAATCTGGCTGTCGCCGACGTGCAAGTGCTCGCTCGCGGTCTGCAAGCCTTTTACCAATCAGGCGACCAGGCAATGCTCTAGCGCTATACCGCCACCAGCCTTGCCGAGAATTACGTCGGGCTGCCGTCGGAGTGGTAGAGTGGCAAAAAAGCATATGCCGTCAGGGAAGCAGCTTCTGACGGCATAAAATATTCACTTGGCCATCAGTGTCTGAAAGCCGCTCGTCCCTGTCAAGTAAGACGGCCATTCACATAAATCAAACGGATAATCCGTCCCCGGCACGACCCGGTCCGCTCCTACCAGATTGATCAGATAATCCATTCCCTCCGGATTCCACAGGACAGTGTCATACCAGAAGCGCTTGAGGTACTCGCTCGGCTGCGCCTGCAAGCTGGCATTGACTGCCTTCCATTTCTCATAGCCTTTGTCCAGTCGGCCGATCTGGTACGGGAGAAATCCTCCGCCATGCGCCAGCAGGATTTTCACATCAGGGTACGTATCTAGTAAACCGCTGAGCAAAAGATCAGTCACACAGACGGTCGTTTCCCACGGAACACCGATCAGGTTAGCCATCATGCGCTGCTTTAACCGCGGATCTTCGCTTAACAACGGGTGCAGGAACACAATCGCTTTTTGCCGGTTCGCTTCCTCCCAGAACGGCGTGAATTGCTCTTCTGTGAGCAAGTGCTGTGACCAAGAGGAACCGATGATGGCTCCTCTGAGTCCCAAGCCCATGGCGTCGCGCAAATCCTTTGCCGCCTGCACGGGATCCTGCATGGTCACAGTCGCCAGCGCGGAAATGCGCGGCGATTCCGCTTTGACCCAGGCCGCAAGCGACTGATTGTACACGGTGACCAGCTCCTGTGTGATTTCGACAGGAAATTCGTAGAGAAACAGCTGTGGAATCGGGGAAACGAGCGAATGTACGACGCCTGCCCTCGCTTGCTCCTGCAGATAGATCGCCGGGTTGACAAACGCTTCCTTCAGTTCGAATTCCCACTTCCCGTTGACGCTCAGAAATTCGGCCTTTGCCGGATCGCGCTTGACCCAGTTGGCATTTACCTGCTCCTGGTTGCGCTTCAGCCAATCGATTACGTCCGGTGGGACAATGTGTGTATGGACATCGTACATTTCTTTCCCTCCATGCTGTGTTCTTGTTCTCTTCCGCAGTTCGTCAGTTGCCCTTTTCCGACATCGGAACGCCGCCTACCGCCCAATGGGTTTTCGGGATTTCCGTCACGAGTACGCGAACCCGGTCTTTCGGCGTTTCCAGTTCGGTCGCCACCGCTTCCGTTACACTGGCGATCATGGAACTGATTTTTTCCTTGGATCGTCCTTCGAGGATTTGAATGTTGATGATTGGAATGGTCGTTCCTCTCCTTTTGCTTCTGAGTGACTATTCTTTCATGCGGAACTCTACGGTACCGAGACCATCGAGCTTGGCACTGACGAAGGCGTTTGCTTTCAACATAACCGCGCCCGTGATGCCGCCGGTCAAAATCGTCTGCCCTGCTTTCAGCTTCAGCCCTTTGCGAGCCAGCATGTTCGCCAGCATCGCCACAGAGTTGGCGGGATGGCCGAGAACGGCTGCGCCTGCGCCCAGATCCTTGATTTCTCCATTGATCGAAAGCGTCACGCCGACCAGGGCAAGGTCCATGTCAGTCGGGCGCTTCATCGTGCTGCCAAAGACGACGCGGGAAGAAGACGCGTTGTCGGCAATGACATCCGGCAAAGTAAAGCGGAATTTCTCATAGCGGCTATCGATGATTTCCAGTGCCGGAATAACGTATTCCGTCGCAGCCAGCACCTGTGCACCCGTCACCCCCGGTCCTTCAATATCGCGGCCGAGGATAAAGGCAATCTCCGCCTCTACTTTCGGGTGGATCAAATCGCTCATCGACAGCTCGCCGCCGGTTACGACCATATAGTCCAGGATGTAGCCGTAGATTGGCTCTTCCACATTCATCTGCTTCATTTTTGCCTGACTGGTCAGACCCATTTTCGGTCCGACTACCTGGTGGCCTTCCTCCAGTTTGATCCCAATCAGTTGTTCCTGGACGACGTATGCATCTTCGACCAACATATCCGGGTATTTTTCCGTAATGCGCGTCACTTCGCGCTTTTCCACTTCGGCTGAAATCAAGAAGTTGGCAATTGATGTCGCAGTAGCTCTATCCATAACGATCCCCCTAGTTGACAGCTGCCTGGCTTTTGCGCCGTGCTTGTACAGCTGCAATATCAACGATCATGTCTTCCTGTCCGCCTACTACCATGCGCTGTCCCAGCTCCATCAAAATGTCGCGGGAATCGAACTGGAATCGCTTCGCCGCGCACTGCGCATGAGGAGGAAGCTCGAGTAGACGTCCGCGTAGTCGAGGGCGTGGTTGTCACGCATAATTTCTTGCGGTGTTGTCAGAATCGGCGCGATGATCTCTTCGCCACGTCCATGATTTTGTACAGATCAATGCCTGTGCGAATGCCCAGCTTTTCAAGTAAGGCGACGAGCACTTCCGTCTGGGTATTGCCCGTACCGGCACCCAGGCAGCGAATGCTGCCGTCGATCCGCTTGGCTCCCGCTTCGATCGCGGCCATCGTATTTGCCATCGCCAGCGACAGGTTGTTGTGCCCGTGGAAGCCGACATTGACGGACAGGCTCTGACGCAGTGCACGCACCCGCTCACGTACCTGATCCGGCAGCAAAGCGCCTGCCGAATCGACGATGTACACCGTATCCGCGCCGTAGCTTTCCATCAGCTTTGCCTGCTCCACGAGCTTCTCGACTGGAGCCATGTGGGCCATCATCAAAAACCCTACGGTTTCCAGTCCGAGTTCCTTGGCGGTTTGCAAGTGGTGGGCGGAGACGTCCGCTTCCGTGACATGCGTCGCTACCCGGGCCATTTTTGCTCCGAGACTGGCCGCTTGTTTCAATTCCTTTACCGTTCCGATCACCGGAAGGATCAAGACCGCTATTTTCGAATCGCCCGCTACGGATACGGCGGCTTCGATCAATTCCATCTCATTCGTCCGCGACAATCCGTATTGCAGTGAAGAACCGCCCAATCCGTCGCCATGAGAAACTTCGATATAAGGAACATTCGCTTCACCTAATGCCTTGGCAATAATTACAACCTGATCGACCGTATACTGATGGGCTATGGCATGACTTCCATCCCGCAATGCTACCTCTGTAATGAACAAATCGCGTTCTTTGCTCATAAGCCTGTATCCCTCCACTTTCTTGAACTCTACACGGTCGTTTTGGACAGCTTGATCTTGGCAATTTCCTCGGAAACCTTTACGGCGGCAGCCGTCATGTGTCACGCATCATGATCAGCGGCTCCGCCGGGTTCAGGATGATGATCGCCTTTCCTTTTTTCGCGCCGCCGATCAGTTCCAGACCGCGTGCAGTCGTCTGCGTAAATTCGTCAATATTCGCACGCGTACCGGGCCCTGCGCTCTTGCCCAAGATCGTCGCTACGATCTCAGCGTACACGACCGGCGCTACTCTGTTCACCGCATGGACGATCGGAATCGTCGCCTGCCCGCCGCACGTGATCAGGTTCACGTTGGGCGCATCCGCATGTCGTCAAGGTTCACCGTCGGCACGACGAACGATCCGACCCCAGCAGGTGTGAGGTCAATCGCCGTAATGCCTTTTCGCCTCAGTAAATCTCACGCTTACTTCGCCCAGATGAGCCAGCCGAGCCTGGAAGTGATCCCCAGGAGCAGCGTTGGCTGCTGCGGACAGTGCACCCGACAGAACCACTTCCCCGGCTTTGAGGACGATACCGAATTCAAACAGTTTGTTCGCCAGCCAAGCAACGCAGGTGGCCGGGTTGCCCAATGCCGCCGCGCCGACGCCCGTATTGACGATTTCGCCGTTTTTGTACAGCACCATGCCGATTTGGGCGAGGTCTATCTTGTCGACGGACACCGGCTTGCCGCCCAGTACATAGAGGCCAGAGGAAGCATTGTCGGCAATCGTGTCAGGCAGGGTGATTTTCCAATCCGCGATGCGGCTGTCGACAATCTCCAGTGCAGGCAGCACGTAATCCGTGGCCTGCAGCACATCAAGCTCCGTGACCCGCGGACCGATCAAGTCGCGCTTCAGAACAAAGGCGATTTCCCCCTCAACGCGCGGCTGCAGCACTTTGTGAAACGGGATCTCGCCGCCGTTTTCCTCGACCATGTCATCCAGCAGATGACCGTAGTCCGGCTGGTCTACGCCAAGCAGCTTCTGCATCGCCTGGGAGGTCAGGCCGATTTTTTTCCCGACTACCCGATAGCCTTGCTCGAGCTTGCGCTGAATCGTGACGAGCTGGATTTGGTACGCTTCCGCTGGCGTAATTTCCGGATACAGGGACGTGATCGGGGCTACTCCTTTGCCCTGCACCATTGCTTTCGCCAAATGGTCAGCGTATTGAACAGATAAATCTGATTCGCTCATCGTCCATTCCCCTTCCTACAGCTTGATGCAGACGTTGGTCAGCTCGATGATCCCCGCTTCGATTTGCCCGGCAACGCGGTGAGCCCGACGCAAATTGTTCGTCCAGATCGTTGCGGAGAGACCGTAATGCGTATCGTTGGCCGCTTCGATGACTTCTTCTTCCGTGTCGAATGGAATCACGGTTACGACTGGTCCGAAGATTTCTTCCTTGACCACGCGGCAGTTGTTGTTCAAGCCGGTAATGATCGTCGGCTCCAGGTAATAACCTTTTTCCAAGCCTTCCGGGCGACGTCCGCCGAGGATGATTTCTCCGCCTTCTTCTTTGGCCAGCTCGATGTAGCTTGATACGCGGTAGAAGTGCTCTTCGCTGATCAAAGCGCCCACCTTGGTTTTTTCATGGAACGGATCGCCACCCACGAGTTCTTTTGCTTTCGCCACGAACTTGTCGAGGAACGCTTGGTAGGCGGAGCGCTCGACATAGATCCGCGAGCCGCATAAGCAAACTTCCCCTTGGTTGATAAAGCTCGATTTCAGCGTCGTTTCGATCACTTCATCGAGATCGGAATCGGCAAAGATGATGTTCGGATTTTTTCCGCCCAATTCGTAGGAAAGACGCTTGAGCGATTTGGCAGCCGTTTGCATAATGATTTTGCCGATCGTTGTTTCGCCGGTAAACGAAATTCCGTTTACATCCGGATGCTCAGCCAGGGCAGCGCCAGCAGAATCAGGCCCGAAACCGTGCACGAGGTTGATCACGCCGGCCGGAACGCCCGCATCGCGGCAAATTTCCGCCAGAACAGTCGCCGTCATCGGCGTCAGCTCGGCCGGTTTCATCACGACTGTATTTCCCGCTGCGAGTGCCGGAGCCAGCTTCCAGGTCAAGAGCAGCAGCGGCAGATTCCACGGATTGATCAGGCCGATTACGCCAAGTGGCCGGCGAATCGCGTAGTTCAGGGCGATGTCATCCGATTGCGAAGCTTCTGTACCGAGCGTGCGGATATAGTCGGCAAAGAACTGAAAGTTATACGCTGAACGAGGGATGTCGATGCTTTTGGACAGCCAGAGCGGTTTGCCGGTATCGAGCGATTACCGCCAATTCCTCCAGTCGTTCCATGATCAGCTCGCTCACGCGGCGCAGGATGTTCACCCGCTCGGTCGCCGTCATTTTTTTCCACGGTCCTTTGAACGCTTCCTTCGCTGCCGCTACGGCAAGCTCGATCTCTTCTTTTCCGCCAAGCGCTACGGTTCCCAGCACTTCTTCTGTTGCCGGATTGATGTTTTCAAACACCGAACCGTTGACAGACGATACAAACTCGCCATTGATAATGTGCAGACAATCGATTGGTTTTACATTTGGTTGCATGATGGTTTCCTGCTACAATGTTTAGTTAGTGGATTTATTTGGGGCGAAAGGTAAAGACAGCGTTTCCGCTTCCGGATGACTGGGCGTATCCCAAATACGTCGCCTTGAACTGATCACCGAGTACGCCGAGTAGTGAGGCCAGATGACGGCCGCCCGATTCCACACCGGCGATACGCGCATACTGGGTAAGCATTTGCCGGGCCAGGCCGTACTCTCCCGAAACGATATAGTCGATGAATTGGTTGTCCATCGCCTGTTCAGACAGCGTCGGCATATTGTGGCGACCGCGCACAAGGTTGTGCGAGAGTGCGCCACTGCTGACAAACACAGCGCGTTTATCGCTCTCCTGCAGCACCTTGGCGATTTGCTGTCCCCAGAGATAGCTTTCCTCGAGGCTGGACGCCCAGCAAACAGAGAGGTCGATAATCTGGATGTTTGCCTGCGGAACAAGATAGCGTAGCGGCACAAGCGTTCCATAGTCCCACATGTAAGTCGGCTCGTTGAAGGCGATCGCCGGTACACCGGCATTTTTTCCTGCCTGAACCAACTGGTTGGCCAGCTCTGCGTCACCCGGGTAATTGTAGGCGACATCGGCGATCAGGTCCGGGCATTCCACTGCGGTCAACAACCCTTTGTGCACGGGAGCCGAATTCACGTAATGGTGAAATGTCGCAGGAAAATGGCAGGACATCAGGACAATGACGTCTGGCTGAAGCTGGTCGATTTCTGCTTTCACCTGGTACAGTGCCTTCACCAAAGGCTGCTGGAAATCAGGAACGTCCGTTTCATGGCATATCGAGGGGACATGCGCCGCTAATACTCCAAGACTCAGTGACATATGACACCTTCCTTACTATTCGGAAATTTGTGTATGTTGTACCCATAATATAAATGGATCATTTGCCGAAAGAAACAACGCTGTTCCTCTATGAAGAACAGCGTGAGATTTTTTTCATTTTTTTTTTGCATTTTCGTACCCATCTCCCTTCGCCGTCTGGTCCACAACGGAAATGACCGTCTCGGGATAGTCATTGCTGAGCCCGGGCTCTTTTCTATATAATGAAGCCAAGTTTTATCCCGCCCGGCTCTTTACTCCGGCAGCGACCGTTACAGACCGGTTCTGTCAAAACCTCTGCTTTTATGCCAACATTTCAACAGCTTGGCCAGTAATGCCGTGTAGTCGCACTGACTTTCTGAATAGAAATGAAAAACATCAGGATTTAGCAAAATTTGGTTCCACTCGCTCCGGAAGTAGCTCTATGGATTTTTGCAAAATCCTCACTTAAAAACGAAAGGGACGTGACCCAATGACAGAAAGTACGGACAAACGTTCATTATCATCCGTGAGCAACGCCCTCCGCATCCTGCGATCCTATACGCTTGACCGGCCGAGCCAGGGGATTACAGAAATTGCCGCTTCGCTCGGTTTGGGTAAAAGCACAGTCCATCGTCTCGTGACGACCTTGACCAACGAAGGCTTTCTCGTGAAAGAAGCAGACACGCAGAAATATCGCCTGGGCTACTCGGTGCTCACCCTGAGCGGCGTGGTCACCTCCAATCTGGACATCTATACGGAAGCGTTGCCGATCGTTCGCAAGCTTGTCGACTCCGTAGGAGAAACCTCCCATATCGGCATCCAGGATGGGCACGATATCATCTACGTGATGAAAATCGAGTGCAACCACCAGGTGCGTTTCCTCACTCACGTGGGCAGACGTAACCCGCTTTACTGCACGAGCTCCGGGAAAGTCTTGCTCGCTTACAAGGATCGCGAGTTTCTTCAGGAAATTGAAAAATCGCTGGTCAAAAGGGCACCCAACACGATAACCGATCCCGTATTCCTTGAGCATAGCTTGCAAAAAATCAGAGCCGATGGCTACGCGACCAGCTTTGAAGAGCTGCTGGAGGGCGTCCATTCAATCGCTGCCCCGATCCGCGATTACACCGGTAACGTCATCGCCGCGCTAAACATCGTCGGCCCCAAACAGCGGATGGGACGGCAAAAGTTCCCCCTGCTCACCAAGAAAGTGGTTGAGGCAAGCCAAGAAATTTCCGCAAAATTGGGATATTACAGACCGCGACATTCATCCTGAGCCGCAAACACCGTCAATCGGGCTGTTGACCGGAATGTCCGCTCCAGCCGTGAATGACAAGCAGGCTAACACGAACACTATCTCAAAGTTGGACGAAAATACCAAGCCGATCCTCTTGTCAGCTTGGTTTTTTTACGATTTCTTTTCTGTTCTATAGAAGAACAATCAGCTTCTCAAGCACTGTTTTCCTCTCTATAATACGTTCAATGGCTGCTGTGCCCCCCAAATCTGGTGGAGACATTATTGGAAATTCTATTTGGAACGTAAGCACGGGAGTTATCCGGCGTAACCGCAATCAAAGGAGGTCCTGCCCCGCTTAAACTAATAATTTGAATCTCGGATTGAAAGAGGAATGAACCCCTGACTCCCCTGGTATCCTAAGCTCTGTTCCATGATTTGATTAGACATACGTTTCATTCCTTCCTCTCTTCGTCTTTCCAAATAAGGAAGGTTGATACGAGCCAACGCTAATAATAAAAACAGCCCTGATCCTTTTACAAGGTGGACTGTTTGACTGGTAACATTTTGATCATTTATACAAGTTTGGTGGTACCCCGTATTTTTCTACACGAAAAGGCTCTTGCAGCAGATCTATGGCTCTTTTATCAAACGTTATAAAGTGAGGTGTTTCAAAGTGCTGTTCGATAGCACTCGTATCCATCCACTTTTTTACCATCACAAATTCATTGCGGTATTCCGGTTTTATCGATCCAAATTGGGTTAACTCTGTACCACAGTCTTTACCAGCGAGCTTTGCTGACGAACATACTGGACCAGCTCTGCCGCCATGGCGTAATAATTGAATGGCGTAATCAGGTAGATTCCGTTGAAGTAGCGAACGGCCGTATCAAGCAATTCCTTGGCGATCGCAATCCCTTCTTTTCGCGCGTCCTCTCCCTGTACCTTTTTCATCCGCTCCAGCGCCTCTGCAGACAGCTTGATTCCAGGCACCTCATTATGGAGGAACTCCGCATTTCGCGAGCTGGTCAATGGCATAATCCCGATAAAGACTGGAATGCCGATATGTTTGGTAGACTCGTAGACCAGCTTGATGGATTCTGCATCATAAACAGGCTGCGTCATAATGTAGTCCGCTCCTGCCTCCACTTTCTTTTCCAACCGCGCAATGGCTGCTTCAATCTTCCTCACGTTCGGATTAAACGCAGCGCCAACAATGAACTGCGCCTTTTGTTTCAATGGACGACCTGAGAACGAGACGCCTTCGTTCAACTGCTTCACCATGCGGATCAGATCAAACGAAGTCACATCAAACACAGAGCTTGCCCCAGGCAAATCACCGAATCGGGAGGGGTCGCCGGTAATCACCAAAATTTGATCAATTCCCAGGGCATGCAGCCCCATCAGATGTGACTGTTGCCCGATCAGATTCCGGTCACGGCATGCGATGTGCAAAAGCGGATCAATGCCATGTCTGCCCTTCATCATCGCGCCGAGAGCCATATTGCTCATCCTCACAGTTGCCAGTGAGTTGTCAGCCAAGGTGATCGCGTCTGCTCCAGCCTTGTGCAGCTCGCAGCATCCGTGAAGAAAACTTTCAGCATCCAAATCCCGCGGAGGATCAAACTCGACAATGATCGTGGTTCCGGTTTTCACCCGCTCTACGATGCTCGGTTTATCATGAAGTCGGGAACTTTGAACGGAAATCGTAGGACTGTCTCCCGGTACAACTGTCGGATTGACACGCACGTGTGGTTCCAACGATTTCAGGGCAGTTGCCATTGCCTGCACGTGCTCAGGAGTCGTTCCGCAGCATCCGCCAAGCAGTCGAACCCCCTGCTCTCTCAGTCGAAGCGCGCTTTCCGCAAAATAGTCAGGCGATGACTTGAACGCGTACTCCCCATCTGTCATCCCCAAGCGTCCCGCGTTTGGAAAAGCGGACAAGATCGCATCTGTTGGAATTTGTACTTGCTCAAAGGATCGCAATATTTCGGCTGGGCCAAGTCGACAATTCAGACCAATGACGTCTGCCCCTGCTGCCTTTAGCTGTGAAAAAGCTTCCGTCAGCGAATATCCGTCGCGTGTCCGTCCTACTTCCAGCGTCGCGAGCTGGGCAATCAAAGGAACGTCTGTAAGCGGACGAATCACCTCAAGGGCAAGAAGCAATTCCTCCAAGTCAAGGAAGGTCTCCAGAATGACCCCGTCAACTCCCGCATGCAATAAGGCAATCGCCTGTTCCTCGTACTGATCCCGATATTCGTCCAGCACTTTTTTCCGTACCCGTCCTGCCAGGATCGAACCGATGCTGCCTGCTACATAGGCATCTTCCTGCGCTGCTTCCCGGGCAATGGCAACAGCTAGTCGATTGATCCGTGCTACCTTATGCTCCAGACCGTATCGCGCCAGAGCATCCCGATTCGCTGCAAATGTATTCGTTTCTAAAAAGCGTGCCCCAGCCTGGTAGTAGGAAGCATGAACATCATGGACCAATCGTGGATTGGAAAGGCACAGCTCTTCGAAACTGACCCCCACCGGGACACCCAGCCTATGAAGCTGGGTTGCCATCGCTCCGTCACCGATCAGCAGGTGGTCCTTTAGATACTCTTGTAAATTTTTCTTGCTTGTTGCCAACGAAATCACTTCTCTCCTTTATCAATTTTCATTTATAGAACCGTGCCGTTTTCCGGACTTTTTGAACATCCTTTTATATTTCGAATACCGACGGGCCAGCATTAAAATAACGAGCTTCTGGATGGGCAAATACCATCGCTGACACGGAAGCTTCCGGCTCCATCATGAAGCCCTCCGTCAAGTGAATACCGATGTTTTCAGGCTGCAAAAGGCGGAACAACTGTGCTTGATCCTCCAAGTTCGGGCAAGCCGGATATCCGAACGATACACGAATCCCTTGATAACGAGCACCGAAACGCTCCAGCATCGTCATTTCCGGCGGATCAGGAATCCCCCAGCCGTCACGCATAATGTGGTGAACACGTTCGGCAAAGGCTTCTGCCAGCTCAAGCGCCAACGCTTGGAGTACATGAGAGCGCAAGTAGTCTCCCCGCTCCTTCAGCTCGGTGGAAAGCTCCCGAATCCCTCCTCCTGCTGTTACCGTCAAGAATCCGACGTAATCCATCTCCCCGCTCTCTACAGGGCGCAAGAAGTCAGAGAGGCACAGGTGCGGCTCTTCCGGCTGACGCGGAAATGAGAAGCGCTCCAAGAGCTTGGTGTGGTCTTTGGGATCGTAGACTAGAATGTCGTTGCCGTCCGCTTGGGCTGGGAAAAACTGATACGCACCATGTGCAGTGATCGTGCCCTGCTGTTTGGCTTCGGTCAATAGCTCTTCAACCAAATCGTACAGCTGAACTACTTTTTCGTCGCCTGCCTCAATCAGTTTTTCGACATTCCCGCGAACCCCTAAATGTTTTCCCAAGAGCATCCGTAGATTCAGATAAGGCTGTAAATGGCTGATCGGGTATTGACGCAACACATGTCGATCGCAATCAGGCGGCAAATGAATCGGTGCTGTCCGGCTGATTGCAGAGCGCGCAGGGAGTGGCGCTTTTTTAGCTTCCACTATCGGTTGTACGGTGGCCGCGGCCTCCAACAAGTTTTGCTGCTCTTCTACAAGTCGATCACGTTCTAGAGGATTTTGCAGACGATTTACGAGATCAAGTCCGTCCATCGCATCTTTTGCATACAACACAATTCCTTTGTACTCAGGCGCAATCCGATTCGACGTGAATTTGCGAGTGAGGGCAGCGCCCCCTACCATCATCGGGACGTCAATTCCTGCTTCGCGCAAATCCTGCGCGGTAATGACCATCTGTTGCGCTGATTTAACGAGTAGACCTGACAAGCCGATGGCATCTGGTTTCTGTTCCCTGCATGCCGCAATCAACTGCTCAGGCGGCACCTTGATCCCGAGATTGACTACTTCATACCCGTTGTTTGCCAAGATGATTTCGACCAAGTTCTTGCCGATGTCATGCACGTCGCCTTTGACCGTAGCCAAGAGGATTTTTCCTTTTGCGGCTGCATCCGACTTTTCCATGAACGGCTCTAAAAAAGATACGGATGCTTTCATTACTTCTGCGCTTTGCAATACTTCAGCTACAATGAGCTGGTTTCCATTGAACAGGCGGCCTACCTCTTCCATCCCGGTCATCAGCGGACCATTGATGATCTCTAACGGCACGTATTTTTCCAAAGCCAGCTTCAGGTCTTCGATCAGTCCGTCCTTGGAGCCTTCGACTACATAGCGGGCCAATCTTTCCTCCAGGGTGAGGGAGGATACTTCTACACTGACATCCTTTTTCTTCTGCCGATAAAAATCGGTGAAAGCTGCCAAGGTCTCGTCGTTTGTCTCAAACAAAAGGGCTTCAGCCAGTTTTCTTTCGTTCTCAGGAATCGAGGCATAACGCTCCAGCTTCTCCGTGTTCACAATGGCGTAATCCAGACCCGCTACTGTCGTGTGGTACAAGAACACGGCGTTCAGCACTTCACGTCCTGCTGCCGGCAATCCAAAGGAAACGTTACTCACGCCAAGGATTGTCTTACATTCTGGCATCGCTTGTTTGATCAATCGAATACCCTCTACCGTCTCTTTTGCGGAACCAATATATTGCTCATCACCGGTTCCTACAGGGAAGACAAGCGGGTCAAAGATGATGTCTTGCGGCTTTACTCCGTATTGGTTGACCAGAATATCATAAGAGCGCTTGGCTACTTCCAGCTTCTTTTCGCGCGTGACTGCCATGCCCGCTTCCTCAATCGTTCCGACTACAACAGCGGCACCGAATTTATGAATCAACGGAGCGACCTCTTCAAATCGCTCTAGTCCATCCTCCAGGTTGATAGAGTTGAGAATCGCCTTTCCTTGGGAATAACGCAGTCCCAGCTCCATCACTTTGGCGTCTGTTGAGTCGATCATCAGTGGCGCCTTCACTTTTTTCGCGATAAATTGCAAGAATTTTTCCATATCTTCATATTCGTCGCGATCGGGGTCAGCCAAACAGATGTCGATGACGTGTGCGCCGCGCTTCACTTGGGCTCGGGCAATATCTGATGCTTCTTCGTAAAGCCCGTCTTTGATCAGATCCCGAAATTTTTTGGAACCGATTACGTTGGTACGTTCTCCTACCAAGAGAGGACGATTGTCGTCTTCAACATAAACAACCTCTATACCAGAGACGGCACTCACTGGTTCAGTGACGCTTGCCCGCGGCTTGCAGTCTTTCAGTTCTTCTGCCAGCGCCCTGATATGATCTGGAGTCGTCCCGCAGCATCCACCAGCTACGTTCAACCACCCTTGTTCTGCAAAAGCACGCATTTTGGCTGCAAGTCCCTGTGGTGTTTCGTGATAATGACCGTTCTCATCCGGCAATCCGGCATTGGGATAACAACTCACCCCGCACTGTGCCAGCCCGGATAACGTACGCAGGTGATCACGCATGAATTCTGGCCCTGTCGCACAGTTCAAACCAATGGAGACTGGCTTCAAGTGCTCCAGGGAAAAGTAGAACGCTTCGATGTTTTGGCCAGCAAGAGTGGTTCCCATCGGCTCGATTGTTCCAGACAGCATGACCGGAATCTCTTTTTCCAGCTCCGCAAACGCCTTGCGGATCCCGATGCCTCCAGCCTTGACGTTTAGCGTGTCTTGCGAGGTTTCCAGTAGAAGAACATCAGAACCACCGATGATGAGTCCTTTTGCCTGGCGGTAGTACGCCTCAACGAGTTCATCAAACGTAACGCCGCCTGTCAGTGAGAGCGTTTTGGTCGTTGGACCCATGGCGCCAGCCACATAGCGTGGCCACTCCTCTGTCGAATAGGCATCCACAGCTTCTCTTGCCAACCTGGCTGCCGCGATGTTAATTTCCAGGTCCTTGTCTGCTACATCATACTCGGCCAATACGACTGAAGCTGCACCAAACGTATTGGTTTCAACGATGTCAGCCCCTGCTTCCAAGTATTTTTCATGAATGGAACGGATCACATCGGGTCTGGTTAAATTCAACAGTTCATTACAACCGTCGTATTCCTCTCCGCCGAAATCATCTGCAGTCAGGTTTGCCTGCTGCAGCATGGTCCCCATCGCACCATCCAAAATCAGAATTTTTCGGGAAAGTTGTTCACGAAAAGTAGGTTTCATTCACTTGCTCCTTCTCCACTGCTTTGGCTTATTTATTTAATCGGGGACGAAAAAAATCCCCTTCTTTTAGAAAGAAGAGGATTTGTCCGCGGATACAGCAACGCCTGAACCATCCTCTTATCTTTCAAAGCACGTAGCTTTGCTGGAATTGGCACCGGATTTTTACCGGTTGCCGAGGCTTCATCAGGCCAGTCCCTCTGCCTCTCTGGATAAGAGTCGTACAATGTTATTAAGTTATTCGATCTTTGTCAATTGTTTTTAAGGTTTGACAGTATCTTAACACCCCCCTGTCTCTTCGTCAATTGAGAATTTGTCTATTATTTACTGCGATTTGCTCGACCTGCGCCCATTTTTTTGGGCACTAGTCATTCGCCCACGCCAATCTGTGCATTCGTGTATAGACTAGAGCATAACGGAAAGGAGGGGAAACAAACATGAGTACTTCCTACTGCGGAAATGGCTTTTTCGGCGAAAGCTTCGCATTGGTGCTCGTACTGTTTATCCTGCTGGTCATTGTTGGGTGTTCGTGTGACGAGTGTTAGTTAATGAGTAGAGAAAGGGCTATCCCGAAAGCCATCTGAGTGGCGGCGGGATAGCCCTTTTTTGTTTGTTACGGCTCCTTCACGATTTCACCTGAAAGTTATATTTGGCGAGCATTTCTAATGCCGCTTGTTCTGCCTCTTCGCGCTTAATCGTAACTAGGGTGTCTTTTTCGAGGTATGCCAAGTCCTTTGAACAACGACATTCATTTGAACCAGCTAACGCCTTTTTGTGACAGGTTTCATTTATTTTTTATTTCGACTACCCCGCATTCATTGTCAGAGCGAGTGGCTTTTGCTATCATGGGGCTTACCCAGCAAAACGAAAGGAACGATACGATTATGGACTCATTACTCCCTCGTGAAAAGGACGAATTTTTGTCCTGTCTGGAGACGATCAAAGAGTTGGAGAAAACCGAGTTTGAAACGTATTCCATCGTCAAAAATGCCGAGACCGGTGAGCATTTCCTCCGCTATTTCCTGTCCCACATCAATTTATCCGAGGGCGGACGTAGAGACGATTACGATCATTTATTGCCGATTGATTCCGATGATGTCCTCGCCCTTATGTTTGGTGAGCAGCCATACTGTTTTCCTGATCATTGGCGCTCCGCTTATTTGCGCAGCGGCAACGACAATCGCCTGATTCCCTTTGACCCTTCCGAAAATTATGATCTCGAGGAAGATGCGGCAGCAGAGCTCGCTATGCTGGAACAACTGGAAAAGTTCAAGCAGCAATGGACAGCTTCCGAGGGCATGAGTGCTGAGGAAAAAGAAAAGCTGACAAAGGAATACTTCGCTTCCCTGGACGAGATCCTGAAAAAATCGGAGGAGTGAGTTGCGTAATAGGGTGCTCACCAGCTATAATGCTATAGACAATACGAATCGTGGATGAGGATAGTACTCCATATGTGCAGCCTAAGCGAGTTGGGGATGGTGTGAGCCCGATGCCAGTACAATGTGAGGAAGCGCCCCTCGGAGATGCGTCCTGAACATCTTAGTTGTGAACGTGATACAACGGATTGTGTAGGGTTTTGCCGGGACTGCCCGTTATCGCAGATTAAGCGGTTTTTGTTCCTTTTTTAATAAGGAGACAAAAACAACAAGAGTGGCACCGCGGGAGTACAACCTCTCGTCTCTTTTTGAAGGAGACGCAGGGGTTTTTTCTATTTTCTCGGCATTTACCCTTTTTTTCAGATCAGAAAGGAGAATCATAATGAGTTACAAACACCAAGTAGCAGAAAAGATCGCCTCCGCTCTCAAACAGCTAGGCGTGGACACATTTACAACAGAAAACGTATACGCCATGCTGGAGACACCGCCAAACCCATCCATGGGAGATATCGCGTTCCCTTGCTTCCAGTTGGCAAAAGCACTCCGGAAGGCACCACCGATGATCGCCACTGAGCTGGCTGGACAATTCTCTGGCGCTCCCTTGCAAGAAGCAAAAGCAGTAGGACCATATGTAAACTTCTTCCTGGATCAAGAAAATGTAGCTGCACAAGTAATCGGAACGATTATTACCGAAGGCAGCAAATACGGCGACAGCAACCTCGGACAAGGTCGCAAGGTGCCCATTGACCTCTCCTCTCCAAACATCGCCAAGCCTTTTTCAATGGGCCACCTGCGTTCTACTGTTATCGGAAATGCTATCGCCAACATCATGGAAAAACAAGGCTACGAGCCTGTTCGCATCAACCACCTGGGTGACTGGGGTACACAATTCGGCAAGCTGATTGTGGCCTATCGCCTGTGGGGAGACGAAGAAAAGGTAAAAGCCGAGCCCATTAAAGAACTGCTGAGCCTGTACGTTCGCTTTCACGAGGAAGCAGAACATGACTCCTCTCTCGAAGACCAAGGTCGCGAATGGTTCAAGAAGCTGGAAGACGGCGACGCAGAAGCAGAACATCTGTGGAATTGGTTCCGTGATGAATCGTTAAAAGAGTTCATGAAAATTTACGATCTGATGAACGTGTCGTTTGACTCCACAAACGGGGAAGCCTTCTACAACGACAAAATGGATCGCATCGTTACCCTTTTGGAGCAAAAAGGTCTCCTGACCGAATCAGACGGAGCGTTGGTCGTCAATCTCGACGAGTACAACATGCCGCCTTGCCTGATCAAAAAATCGGATGGCGCGACCTTGTATGCAACCCGCGATCTGGCCGCTGCCTTGTATCGTCACGAAACGTATGATTTCGCCAAAGCGCTCTACGTCGTTGGGAATGAACAGCGTCTGCACTTCCAGCAGCTCTATAAAGTACTGGAGAAAATGGGCTATTCCTGGTCGGCAGATATGCACCACATCCCATTCGGCATGATGCTGAAGGACGGCAAGAAAATGTCTACCCGCAAAGGGAAGGTCGTTCTGCTGGAAGAAGTATTGGCACAAGCCATTTCGGATGTACAGAAAGTAATCGAGGAGAAAAATCCTTCCTTGGCTAACAAAGAAGAGATCTCCCGTCAGGTTGGGGTAGGCGCTGTCATTTTCCACGACCTGAAAAACTACCGCTTGAACGACATCAATTTCTCTTGGGAAGAAATGCTCACCTTTGAAGGCGAAACAGGACCGTACGTACAATACACACACGCTCGTGCATGCTCGCTTCTGCGCAAAGGAAACTACCAGCACACCTCCACTGTCAACCTTGCCGCAGGCTCACTCCACAGCAAGGAAGCATGGGCAGTCATTACTTTGTTGAACGGCTTCCCAGAAGTCATCGAACGGGCAGCAGACCATTTCGATCCGTCTCAAATTGGTAAATACGTGATTGATCTGGCTCAGTCTTTCAATAAGTTTTATGCCAATGTCCGCATTCTCGCGGAGGAAGAAGATGTGAAAGCTTCCCGTCTCCAGCTCGTAGCGGCAGTAGTTGCGGTCCTCAAGGAAGGTCTGCGTCTGCTCGGTCTGGCAGCCCCTGAAGAAATGTAGATCGCATCCATTTGCTTACCAATACCAAAAGCCGGCTGCATTCCTCTCCATAGGAAGCGCCGGCTTTTGGTATGTCGTCCTCTTGCGTTTTAGAGTGTCAAGTTTTCATAAATCACCGACATGCCCATCCCGCCTGCCATGCAAAGCGTCACCATGCCATACTTTACTCGGCTGCGAATCATTTCGTTCATCAGGGTCACAGTCAGTTTTGCGCCAGTCGCTCCTACCGGATGGCCCAGGGCGATCGCCCCTCCATTGACGTTCACCTTGCCCAGGTCCAGTTCCAGGCTTTTGATCACAGCCAAAGCTTGTGCGGCAAAAGCTTCGTTCAGTTCAATAAGTCCGATCTCATCGAGTGTCAAGCCCGCTTTTTCCAGCGCTTTTTTTGTCGCTGGCACTGGCCCGATCCCCATTACGCCAGGTTCAACTCCAGCACTGGCAAACGCCTTTATTTTCACCAGTGGCATCAACCCGGCTTCAACAGCCTTTTCGCGAGACATCATCAATACGGCTGCTGCTCCATCATTCATCGGACAAGCATTTCCCGCGGTGATCGTCCCCTCTTTTTGGAACACGCTGCGCAGCTTTGCGAGCTCCTCCAGCTTGATATCTTGCCGCACAGATTCATCCTGCTCAAAAATCCGAATCCCTTTGCGCTCCTTGATCTCAATCGGCACGATCTCACCCGAGAACTTGCCCGATTCGATGGCTGCCGCTGCCTTCCTGTGGCTCTCAAAGGCAAATTGGTCCTGCTCCTCACGCGAGATCCCGTACTCCGCGGCTAGTCTTTCTGCAGTCATGCCCATGTGCTCACCCTCAAGCGAGCAGATCAAGCCATCGGACAAAAGTGCATCCTCCATGGTCAAGTTACCGAATTTGCTCCCCCATCTGTTCTTTACCAAATAGGGAACGTTACTCATACTCTCCACACCGCCTGCTACCACAACATCTTCCTGTCCCGCAGTAATGGCCAAAGCAGCGCTGCTAATGGCTTTCAAACCCGAACCGCACGCTTTGATGACGATGTGCCCGTACACGTCACGGGGAAATCCGGCCAGCTGTGAGCTGATGCGGGCAGCATTAAGCCCTCCTCCATGTACGTAACCATTTCCAAAAATGACTTCATTGACTTTCTGCTTCGGAAAAGCTGCCTGCTTCATCAAGCCTTCCAAAACCTGACGTCCCAGTTCTGTGGCTGCAGTGTCCCGCAGACTTTTACCGAATGCGCCAACTGCACTGCGCACCCCCGATACGATTACAACTTCTCTCATGCCAATGCTCCCTTCATTTTGTCTCTCTACAATACCCGGTTCAAAAATTCTCTCGTACGTTCTTCCTTCGGATTGTTAAAAATCTCCTCAGGCCGTGCCATCTCGACAATCCTGCCTTGATTCATGAAAGCAACCCAATCAGCCACTTCCTTGGCAAACCCCATCTCATGCGTCACGATGATCATCGTCATCCCCTCTTGGGCCAGCTGCTTCATCGTCTCCAGGACTTCTCCGACCAGCTCGGGATCAAGGGCTGATGTAGGCTCGTCGAACAGCATGATCTCTGGCTTCATCGCTAGCGAACGTGCGATAGCCACACGCTGCTTCTGTCCACCGGAGAGGCTTGATGGATAGACGTCAGCCTTTTCAGACAGACCTACCTTCTGCAACAGCCGGAGCGCTTCCTGCTTAGTTTTTTCCTTGTCCGCCTTCTTTGCGATCAAAGGGGCCTCCATGATGTTTTCCAAAACCGTTTTGTGCGGAAACAGATTGAAGTGCTGGAACACCATCCCAACTTTTTGACGGACCTTCGTCAAATCGTCCTTTTTCGCATCCACGCTTTTCCCTTCAATGAAGATTTCTCCGCCGTCTTTGATTTCCAGAAAATTGATGCATCTGATCAAGGTACTCTTTCCAGATCCACTCGCACCAATTAAAACCACGACCTCACCCTTGCCTACTTGCAAGGTAACATCTTTGAGAACTTCTACCTGACCAAAGCTTTTCTTCAGATTTTGCACACGTATCATTTCTTGTTTGTTATCCATCGTTTTCCCCCCAGCGCTTTACGCGTCTCCTTTGGCCAAACGCTTTTCCATCAGGTGGACAATATACGTAAATATCATGACAACCACCAGGTAGTAAAAGGCCACGATCAAAAAATACGTCATTTCATCGAAGGTTTCCGCAGACAAGCGGCGTGCCAGAGAGAACAATTCGTCCATCGCAATGAACGCTGCCAGAGACGACTCCTTTAGCGACAAGATAAACTGGTTGCCGAGTGGCGGAATGGACCTTTTCAAGGCTTGCGGCAAAATGATACGGCGCATGGTTTGGCGAGCGGACATACCCAAAGACAATCCCGCCTCCATCTGTCCTTTATCGATCGACTGGATAGACCCCCGGAAAATTTCCGCGATGTAAGCTCCGCTATGGATCGCCAGAGCGAGGGCGGCCGACCAAAATTGACCGAGATCGATGACTTTATAAAAACCGAAATAGAGAACAAAAATCTGAACGATCAGCGGAGTGCCGCGGATGACCATGATGTAAACATTGGCGATAAACGCCGCCACAGGGATCTTGGATACCTTTAAAAGCGCGACAAACAACCCAATAAGAGAACCTACAATGACGGAAGCGATCGTCAATTCGAACGTCAGTAGCAATGGCTTCCAAAAAAACGGCAATGTGCGGAAAAATTCTTCTGTCAGATGTGCAAAACTGGGCACTCGATGCCACCCCTCGCTTGTAATGGAATGTACCTGCCATGCCTTTGTGTCCAAGGGTACGGCAGGCGGTATGAGAAATGCCTATTCGTTTTTGCTGATATCACGATTGAAATACTTTTCACTCAATTTGACGTAGGTACCGTCTTCATGTATTTGCTTCAAAGCTTCGTTAATCTTGTTCAGCAATTCTGTGTTTCCTTTTCGTACAGCGATTCCATGCTGAACTTCTGATAGGGCTGCTCCGCTTTTCTTGATTTTCAAACCTTGTTGGATGGCAATCTCTCCTACGACGCTATCGGTAATCACCACATCATGTTTTCCTTGCTCCATGGCACGCAGGGCAGTTACATCACTGTCATAAGTCTTGATGTTATCCGTATACTCACGCGCCATTTTTTCATGTGTGGTGCCCAGAGCAACCGCCACTTCCTTGCCTTTCAATTCTTCGAGTGTGCTGATCGTGCCGTCTGGGCGTGTAAACAGCTGCCCGCCGGACAAGTAGTACGGCTCAGCGAAATCAATCTGCTGCTTCCGCTCTTCCGTAATCGCATGGCTGGCAATTGCCGCATCGTAGCGCCCTTCTTTTACGCCAGCAATAATCCCCGAAAATGGCGAGGTCACTGCCTTTGGCTCAAGACCCAGGCGCTTGGCGATCTCATTACCGATTTCGACATCAAATCCGGTCAATTGAGCGTCTTTGAAATAACTGAATGGCTGGTATTCACCTGATGCGGCGTAAATGAATACTCCCGCCTCTTTTGTCATAGAAGATGCATTGCCAGCTGGTGCAGCCGCTTGTCCCCCATTGCTGCTAGGAGAAGCGCCTTGGCTACATCCCACGAGAAGTGACATGGAGAATAATACGCATGCGATAGTCTTGATTGTTTTTTTCATTTGGTAAGCCCCCTCATTTTTGATAGCGTTTTCTTGTTTCGCTACTCTACCAGTTGTAAATTTTCTGAAATATTTAAAGTCGCCCCGGTATGCAAAATGACATTTTCCAAAGAGTACGGGTACATGACCTCTGTCAGCAGCAATCCATTCTGTGTCACTTCAATAACTGCCCTCTCTGTGATAATCAAATCGACACAACGCTTTGCTGTAAGCGGCAATGTGCATTCCCTCAGAATTTTCGGCTCTCCTTTGGGATCAACATGACTCATCAGTACAATCACTTTTTTTGCGTAGAACGCCAGCTCTGCTCCGCCACCGAGACCATGAACACGTGATCCAGGAACGATCCAGTTTGCCAAGTCGCCTTTGCGGTTCACCTGCAGAGCCCCAATAAAAGCTACATCGAGCTTCCTTCTGCGGATCATGCCATAAGCAATGGTGCTGTCGAAATACGATGCCCCTGGCACAACGGTTACAGGCGCTCCACCCGCATTGGAAATATGCTGATCTTCTTCACCCTTTAAAGGCGTAGGTCCGAGCCCGAGGATTCCATTTACCGAGTGAAACATCACTTGCCATTCATTCGGGATAAAATCTGCAACCAGCTCGGGAATCCCGATCCCTAGATTAACAGCCATCCCGGGGTCTATCTCTTTGGCTGCACGTCTCGCGATCATATTTCGCTGATCCATTTCCAGACCCATTAGTAACTCCCTCCGCCGCGCGTCACAATCCAATCCACAAAGATACCAGGCGTCACGATTTTCTCCGGGTCCAATTCTCCTACAGGAACAATGTCTTCCACCTCAGCGATGGTGATATCTGAAGCCATCGCTACCAAAGGATTCAGATTTCTCGCCGCCTTGTCATAAATGAGATTTCCGTACGTGTCCGCTTGTTTCGCATAGACGATCCCTACTTCAGCCGTAATCGCCGGTTCAATCCGACAGGGCCTTCCGGCAAAGATGACTGGCTCTCCTCCTTCCGTCGCCTCTCCTCCCATATTTGCATCCACAACGATTCCGGGGATGCCAACACCTCCCGCACGAATCTTTTCTGCGAAAATCCCTTGTGGACAAAATGTCACTTCGAGTTTCCCGTCCATCATTTGCTGACCGGCTTCGGGATTGGAGCCAATATGCGTAGTGATCAGACGTCTCACCCGACCATGAGTGATCAATTTGCCTATTCCTACACCCGGATACCCGGCATCAATCCCGATGAGCGTCAAACTGTGCACGCCCTTCTGCAAGATCGTATCAATCAATAATGCGGGTGAACCAATCGTACCGAAGCCGCCATGCATCAGTCGGATACCATCCTGTACCTGTTCTACAGCCTGTTCGCGAGTCACCAATTTCGATAACATAGCATGCATTTCCTTATCTCTCTTATTCTTGTAAGTCGCTTACGTCTCTCTTACATTAGCAAATCCTGTGCCAACACCAAAAAAGCTGAATAATGGCGAATTATGCTGAAACCGTGTCTTTTTTGACGAATCGAAGTAGATTCACTTTCGAATCGAAAATAGGAAAAAGGCAATATTTTCGCACGAATCTATTTCGACTCATTTATTTCAAAACCGATTCACTATACAATAAGCAGTATGATCCTGTACAATCAGTTGAAAAATGGGGGGAGCTTATCCATATGGAGAAAGATGCGGAGATACTAGCTTTGTCCTCAGTCGACCGTTTCATTGATATTCTGAACGCGCTGGCAGACGGTATTTTCATTTCTGATGCGCAGGGAACCACACTATGGCTCAACAATGCGAGTGAAAACCTGTGTGGCGTACCAAAATCCGAGCTCATTGGGAAAAACGTGTCGGAATTAGAAGAAATAGGAATTTTCAATCCCTCTGTCACGCGCTTGGTGCTGGAAACAGGGAAACCCACCACTACCATTCAAATGGTCAATAGCAAAGGAAAGTTCCTGGTGACCGGGCATATCATCCCTGATGAGAATGGAAAGCCTGAGCTGATCGTCGCCCATTCCCGGGACATCACGGAGGCAGCCCGAGCCAGTTCGCAGTTGGAAGAAACGGTCTCACTCTTAAAGCGCTACAGCGAAGAGATCCAGCTGATGAAGTGGGAAGCGAGCCAGAGCTCTGCCCAAACCTTGATCGGCAACAGCCGGTCCTATCTCGCCCTTTTGGACCTGATGAAAAAAGCCGCGCCCATCGACACTACTGTGTTCATTACAGGTGAAACAGGTGTGGGAAAAAGTTATCTGGCAGAACAAATACACCAGTTGAGCGAGCGTAGCGACGGACCTTTCATCCATGTCAACTGCAGCGCCATTCCGGAAACCTTGATCGAGTCTGAGCTGTTTGGCTATCACAAAGGGGCGTTTACCGGAGCGAGTCATTCGGGGAAAATCGGCTTGGTTAAAATGGCGGATAAAGGAACGCTGTTCTTGGACGAAATTAGCGAGCTCCCTTACCACCTGCAGTCTAAATTACTCTTGCTCCTGCAAAACAAAACGTTTATGCCCATCGGCGGCACCAAAACCTATACGGCTGACATCCGGATTATTACAGCCACCAATGCCAATCTCCAGGAACTGGTGCGGATGGGCAAATTCAGACACGACCTGTACTATCGCCTCAATATTTTGCCGATCAATGTGCCGCCATTGCGCGAGCGAAAAGATGATGTATTCCCTCTGCTGCACCATAATCTGCAGAAATTCAACCGCAAGCATAACCAGAAAAGGCGGTTCACCTCAGAAGTGCTGGATGTTTTGCACCAATACGAGTGGCCCGGAAATGTACGGGAGCTGGAAAATTTGGTTGAGCGGATCGTCATCACGTCCAAGCTCGATGAGATTCACGTCACCGATCTGCCAGAAGAGCTGCGCAGCATTCGCGAGCTCGAGGAAGGCATCCTCACACTAGGCTCTCTCTCCCTGACGGAGCGGATGGAAAAAATCGAGGTGGAATTTATCATGCAAGCCCTGCGCATCCACAAAACCACCCGAAAAACGGCTTCTGCCCTCGGCATCACCCAGTCTCTCTTGATGCGCCGGATCAAAAAGTATGAGATCCAGCTGGATTCCGAGGACGAAACAACCTAACAAAGAGCAGTCGGTTTTTCACCAAAAGGATCAACAAAAAAGGAGCGCTATCGTACAGCGCTCCTTCGTACTATTCTTCTTTGTTCACTTTATTCCTCAATCTTTTTTGCCTTTTTCCCAAACCAGGTATTGGCAATCAGTTCCACTACGTGTTTTGGCAAGGATTGCGGCGCTTGAACCTCGTTACCGTCAGCATCTACACTACGGTACAAAAGAGCTTTGTCGTCTGCAGGATCTGATTTGGTTTGCAGTGTCCACTCCCCAATATGTCCCGCGATCGTCCAATCCTCAATCATGAGCTGGTACTCGCTTGGTGCAAGCTCGATATAATCTTCCTCAGTGACGTCGATAATCGCATAGCCGTCATGCTCGATTTCAGCATCGTATGTATTCCCGTTGGCAGCTTCGTACAGAGCCAATTCCTCCGGGTTGTTTAAATTCTCTTTAAGCGGAGCAAAATCCGCGATCGTAACCTTAATTCGCTTTATCATAGGTACCCCTCCCTTGTTGACCACTTCATCTCACACTGTACCACAAGTAGGTCAAAGCTGCCAATTGTCTGCCAAGTGGCGAACATGCTTGATCTCTTCAGCGTGGCTGTCCTCCCCTTCTTTTGGAGTCTCCAGAACAAGCGGCAGTCCCTGCAATTCGGACGTACGCAGAAATGAGGCAAATGCGTCGTCGCCGATCAATCCCTTGCCTATCCTAGCGTGGCGGTCGCGAAAGGAGCCGCTCGGATAGATGGAGTCATTTAGATGGACGGCACACAAATGAGCGAAGTAACCGAGCTCGCGCATCTTATCCGCAACCTGTTCCCAATCATGCCCGTGCCATAGACCACTGCCGAATGCGTGGCACGTATCAAAGCAAAAGCCGACTTTTTGCGGCTCAGCGAGGAGGTCCCTCACTTGCGTCAATTCCTCCAGTGTCGTGCCCATCCGACTACCCTGCCCTGCATTGTTTTCGACGAGTATTTTTGCTTTGCCGCTCCAGCTGTCCAGAATTTCATTGAGCATCTGGATCATCAGCTTGTAGCCTTCCAGCAAATCCGGTCCCTTGTGATGACCAAAATGGACGACAACGCCGATTGCCCCGCAAGCTTCAGCAATGTCGAGATCATTTCGCACAGATTGCACAGTGACTTTATACAGCTCACTGTCAACCGTACAAAGGTTAACCGGATAGGCAGTATGAGCGATCGAGAGCATGTTCTGTTCCTCGCAATACTTGCGGCAGGCTCTAGCATCACGAGCATCATAGGCTTTTACCCCTAAACTTCGCGGGTTTTTCGGAAAAAACTGAAAGGCGCTTGCTCCCAGCCTGCTCGCTGTTCGTGCCGCTTCCTCATAGCCATAGCGTATACTGACATGACATCCAATCTGCAAAGAACTCCCCCCTCCCTTCTTCACTTCCCATTTTCCCCAGAGGCATGCTTTCTCAACCGAATGGGGCTTCGCATCATGCCTCTCTTGGTCGGACTCATGATGACAGGCTCATTGCTGGCAGGTCCGCTCATGCAGCTTACTTCGCTGATCAGCGTATTCGTCATCGTCCTGTTCGCCGCTTGGAGAAGCTCCCGGATTGTCTGGGACGCTCCTTTTGACAACCAAAAAACAACTGCCCGCGAAACGGACAGTTGCTCCTACCTGGCGTAAATCTATGTTTTGACAATCAATAGCGGGGTTTTGGTGCGATGAATGGTCTTGAACGTAACACTTCCCAGCAGAGTTCCGGCTATACCACCCAAGCCATGGTGACCGAGAACATCTCATCATGGCAAAGGATATCGTTTATCGTTCAATCTTTTGCCTGCCTCCATTGTAGCCCTGGCCCATTTTTTTGTATGTAGGGAATATCCCTGATCTTGGAAGAGAAAAACCCTGATGAATCCTTTTGCTCTATTCCATCACACCTGTAATGAAAATCGTCGTCTCCTCACTCAGATCAATATCATTGATTTCATGATCCTCTGTCATTCGTTTATTGGCTGCTTTCTCTCTCTTGATGATGCGAACCACCGGCCGGGAAGGCAAGCCACGGTTCTGATCAATCACAACCCCGATTTCGCCCGTACTTAGCTTGAGAGACGTACCAGTCGGGTATAGCGCAATGGAACGCAGGAAATGAACCACCATTTTATGATCAAAGCGTTTTTCAGCCAGCCCCATGACTCTTTCGCATGCCTCATAGGCCGGCAGGGTCTCCTTTTCCTCTGAAAAAGGCGAGATGAGATTGTCGTAGTAATTACAGATCGCAACGATCTTCGCGAATTCATGTATTTCCTCGCCAGTGAGACCACGGGGCATCCCGGTTCCATCCACCCATTCATGATGCTGCAAAGGGACGTGAGCTGAGACGATACTCATCTCATGCTTTTTCCGAAGAATATGAAACCCAAGCCAAGTATGGTGGTTCTCCATGCTGTTCTTCTTGTAGGCCGGGGCGTCCTTGTCCACTGACAGCTTGCCAATGTCATGCAACAGCGATCCAATCGCGAGCTCTTTTAATTGACTCGTGTTATAGCCTAAACCAACACCCATCACCGTCGCCATCATACACACGTTCAGGGAATGAATATACAAGGCATTGTCAGATGTTCGGATTTCGCCTAAATTGAGCAATACGCGCCGATTGCGCAACGTTTCCTCTACGATATTGCCAACGGACTTTTGAACCCCTCGCACATCGAGGTGCTTACCTGACTGGACGCACGAGATCGCAGCGGACAAATTACGGATGGCATCTTTGCGGGTCGTTTCTGTCACAACCTCTTCCTCTTTTACTTCGTCCAACAAGGGGTCCTTGATACTGAGCATAGTCACGCCAAAACGACGCAATTTATTAATCATTCCGACAGTCAACTGGACGCCGGTCTGCAGCAGCGTCAAGCCTTCACTCGTATAAATGCTGCGAGCCAAAACATCTCCCGGCTCTACTTGTTCTAAGCTCAAATATTTCATGGGGTCTTCCTCCTGAATACATCCTCCCCTGTTGCTATTTCCCTATCTTAGCGTTTGAAAAACCTCTTTCGTAGTCTTTTTCAACAAAAAGCACCCATGTCCGGGCGCTTTTTGTTTGGTCCCCTCTATTTTCATTGTGATCTCACCCTTCTCCCCTCTGATCCAACCACGCTTTGAGATTCGAGAAATGGGATCGGGCGTCCTCATAGCCTTTGATTGTAATAACGAAGTAGCTTTTCTTGGCGTCTTTCAAAACCACGGATAAACGCTCCAGCTGGCGTAGCGATAACAAATGCTTTTCCTTCTCGCTGTAATTGCCAAACTTGTTCCACGTTTTCAATAAATACGCGAAAATGACGAACCAACGCCTGATGAAGCTGGTTGCAGCGTACAAAAAGCCGTTCGGCACGCCAAAAATTTCGCATCATCCAACCCGGTGTACCCGACGAGGTCAAGATAATGATATGCCGCTGATTTCCATCCATCATCGACTTTTGCAAAGGAACCGGATGAGTAATACCTCCGTCCAAGAGCTCACGACCATGAATCCTGACTTTCGACGAGACAAACGGGAGGCTGCATGAAGCACGGATGACATGAAAAATATTGTCGCAATCCTCTTTTCCGAAATAGACCGCTTCCCCTGTCACACAATCAGTTGTAACCACCACAAACTGTTCCCTGGCCTCACGAAATCGTTCAAAAGCAAAAGGCTCCAGCTTGCGAAGGATCTCATCAAAAATGAAATCCATACCGAACAATGGCTTCTTGGTCAAAAGATTACCGAGACGAAAATACCTCGGATCATGAATGTACTTTGTATGCATGATCTTGCCCAATCCACGTTGTCTCGCCAAATAGGCTGCGCCATTGTATGCTCCTGCTGACACGGCTATGACGTACGGGATGTAGAGATCCTGCTCCATGAAATAATCCAGGACACCAGCGGTATAAATCCCTCTCATGCCGCCACCTTGCAGGACGAGACCGACTTTTTCCATACCATCACCCGATTAGTAGTGGTTTATGGCTAGTATGAGTGGAACAGAGACGGTTCATGCGCAAAAAAAAGACCCTGCGAATTGGGCAGGAATTTACTCATCCTTTTTCATCACACTGTATTGATCACGTACCATCGAAACATTATCCCTTTGTTGGGTCAGCTCCAAATCACCTGTATTGACCGGCGTTCGAAAATATTGACCGACCATCTCGTAACCTTTTCGCGTATAGGACTCGGTGTCTTCCTCGTCCAGCGCCTCACACAGCTCTGCAATCAAGTCATTGAGCGTCATGCGTGCTCGCTCTCTGCTTTTTGATTATGAGAAACGCGAACCCCGGTCAATGCCTGGAATAGCACACGCTCATAGTGGGCTTCTGCTCCCGGAAGTGGACGATCGAGAAGCGTCCCTATCACCGCTCCCAAAAACCCTAATGGAATCGAAACGAGACCTGGATTCGTCAATGGAAAAATCGGTTCTCTGTGAATCAGCCCATTTTGTGGATCCATGACAGTCGGCCCCAAAATAACAAATACCACAGAAGCAATCAGACCTGTCAATACCCCACTAATCGCTCCTCGCACCGTAAAGCGCCGCCAATATAACGTGAAGAGCACCAGTGGCAAATTAGCAGAAGCTGCGACTGCAAAGGTAAGCCCGACGAGGCTGGCCACATTCATTTTTTGGGCACTGATTGCCAGCCAAATCGAGATTAATCCTACCGCTACCGATGAAAACTTGGCAATCGTGACCTGTTCTTTTTCCGAAGCCATCCCCTTGCGAATCAAATGGCTGTACACATCATGCGCGAAGGCGGAAGACGCAGAGAGCACCAAGCCGGTCACGACAGCGAGGATTGTGGCAAAAGCGACAGCCGCAATATACGCCATCAAAAACTCTCCGCCAAGCGCATCTGCAAGCAGCGTTACGGTCAAATTTCCGCCGAAGCCGACATTTTTTAATGCCTCGTACCCGACAAAAGCGCTGGCTCCAAAACCCAAAAATATCGTCATCAAATAAAAGGCACCAATCACCCACGTGGCTGTGTAGATGGAGTAGCGGGTCGTGATGGCATCCTTTACCGTAAACAGACGGGAAATAATATGCGGCAGTCCTGCCGTACCCAGGATTAAGGCTAAATGGAGCGAGAGCGTTTCCAGCGGATGGTTGAGCTGATTGCCAGGCTGTAAAAACTGTTCCTTCAGCGGTGTAATCGTGCTGACATGTAAAAACATTTCTGACAGATTCCAATGAAAACGGGAAAAGACGATCAGACTGAGTACCAATGTTCCTGTCAGCAGCAGGATTGCTTTGATGATCTGCACCCAGGATGTCGCGACCATGCCTCCAAAAACGACATAAAACGTCATCAGGCTGCCGACAAGCAAAACGGCTGTATCGTATTCGATCCCGAGCAAGTAATAAATCAATGCTCCGGCACCGACCAACTGAGCCAGCATGTAAAAAATCGTAATCAGCAGTGTCGTGCAAGCAACTACCCCGCGTAACCACAGGCTGTCAAACCGGACCGCTATCGCATCTGCTAACGTGTATCGCCCCAAATTATGTAGCGGCTCGGCAACGAGAAACAATATGATCAGATAGGAGACAAAAAAACCGATTGCGTAGACGAAACCATCAAATCCGTACATGGCAATCGTCCCGGCAATTCCTAAAAACGAGGCGGCGCTCATGTAATCGCCTGCGATCGCTATGCCGTTTTGCAGTCCGGTCAAGCGATTGCCCGCGGCATAAAAATCTTTGGTAGTACCGGTCTGTTTGGCAGCAGAATAAGTAATGGCCATCGTTCCGATAATGACTGCAAGGAAAAAGATAATGGTCGTCACGGACAGTACTTCCTCCTCACGAAAAAAAGAAGCTGAGGGTTCGCCCCAGCCTTGCTCATTTGGCATGCGTTTCCTTGCATTACATTTTTCTACGCAGATTCTTTCATTCCTGTATTCGCTTTCACCAAAATTTCGTCGTACTTGGCATCGTTGCGTGAGCTTGATAAAAGCGTGCCGATCCATGCAGCCAAAAATCCGAGAGGGATGGAGACTATTCCTGGATTAGGCAATGGGAAAAGGGCTTCTCCTACCAAAATCGCTTTGCCTGCAACCGGATTCCATACGTTCGGGCTTAAAGCAACCAAAATCAATGCGCTGAAGAGTCCGACGAGCATACCGCAAACGGCTCCAGTCGTATTAAACCTTCTCCAGAAAATCGTGAACAAAATGACAGGGAGGTTGGCACTCGCGGCTACTGCAAATGCAAGAGCAACGAGGAAGGCTACATTCAGGCTTTGGGCAAACAGCGCGAGCAAAATCGAGACAATCGATACGCCGACAGATGCCCATTTTGCCATTTTCATCTGTTCCTTCTCTGTCGCCTTTCCGTGACGGATCACGTGTCCATAAAAATCATGAGCAAACGCAGACGCTGCGGTCAGCACCAATCCTGCAACCACAGCCAGAATCGTTGCAAAAGCAACCGCGGATACGAAAGCGAACAAGAAGTTGCCACCAAGTACTTGCGCTAAAAGCGGTGCACCCAAATTTCCCGCCGCATCCATATTCCCTGCTCCGACAAATGCGGCTGCGCCAAACCCCAGAAAGACCGTCATGACATAAAATACGCCGATAATCCAGGTGGCATAGACAACCGATTTGCGTGCAGTCGTAGCATCCTTGACCGTAAAGAAGCGAATCAGGATGTGCGGCAGTCCCGCCGTCCCGAGCACCAGAGCAAGATTGAGCGAAATCGTGTCCAGCCCCACCTTGAACTTATTGCCTGGGTTCAAGAATTGATCCCCTAACGGTGTGGCTGTTCGCATTTGTTCAAACATATTTGTAATGCTGTAATCAAATTTCGCAAACACCATCAAAGAGATGACGAACGTACCGACCATGAGCAAGACCGCTTTGACAATTTGCACCCACGAGGTTGCCGTCATGCCCCCAAACACGACGTATACAGTCATCAATGCACCCACTATCAGTACAGAAGTCGTGTAATCGATCCCCAAGAGAAGCTTGATTAATGCTCCCGCCCCCACCAACTGCGCTATCATGTAAAAAATCGATATAGAGATAGAATTAAGTGCCGCTACACCACGGATTTGCTTATTGTCAAAACGCGCTGCGATCATATCTGCCATTGTGTATTTTCCGAGGTTGCGCAGCGGTTCCGCAACCAGATAAAGAACGACGAGATAAGCGACTAGAAAACCGATGCTGTAGAAAAAACCGTCGAAGCCGCTGAGTGCAATCATTCCTGCGATCCCCAGGAATGAGGCAGCCGACATGTAGTCCCCTGCAATGGCCAACCCGTTTTGCCAACCAGTCAGTCCGCCACCGGCTGTATAAAATTCACTCGTCGTGTTTGTCCGCTTGGATGCATAATACGTGATAACCAGTGTCAACAGTACGATCCCCAAGAAGAGTAAAAATGCGGTTACATTCATCAGCCTCTGCCTCCTGTCTCCTGCTTGATCTTGTCAACCAGCTTATCAAACTGCTCCGCACGCTTGGTGTAGAGGATACAGAGGCCCCAGGTCATGATGAATTGGGCAAAGGCAAAAACCCACGCCCACGAAATCGCTCCAAAGGCTGGCTGATTTAATACCGTGAAGTAGGAGGTCAAGATTGGAAGGGTAAAGTAAAACACGAAGAAAAAGATGGATGAAGGCAGAATGAAGGCTCTTTTCTTCCTCAAAAGCTCCTTAAACGTTTCCGACTGGATCACCTGTGCGTAGTGGCTATTTTCCTGCGTTTGCTCATCGCCATTTTGCGCTGAAGCCCACTTGCCCATTGGATTCTCCCCCTCTTCAAACATAGATTGTAAGCGCTTCCTCCATTGTAGAGAATGCGATGGCTAAGTGGAGATTTTTACGCGCAAGATGTAGGGAAGCGTGCGTCAAAGGCAGATAATTCATCACGAAATGCAGGCGGTCCCGGATGCCTCTCTATTCTTCCAGTCGCTTCAATAAATCTTTGACACTCGTCCGTGATACAGGGACTCTCAGCCGCTGCTCCCCTTTGAGAATCAGGTTGTACGCTCCATTAAACCACGGCTCCAGCTCCTTCACGTATTGGAGATTGACCAAGTAACTCTTGTGGGTTCGGAAAAAATCGTAGCCATGCAGCTTTTGGGCTAACTGCGTAAGTGTCATTCGCGTGGTGTACGTATCCGTCTGGGTATGGATCTGGACAAACCTCTCTTCACGAACGGCATAAACAATAGTGGCCGGATCAATGACGACCAGTCTGTTATTTTCCTCCACCAGAAGCTTTGAACGCTTCGTATGGGTAGGCTCTGCTTTGGGTTTGGACAATCGCTCACGGATGCGCTGCAACGTTTCCTCCAGACGCTTAGGCTCTGTCGGCTTCAATAAATAATCAACGGCATGCAATTTAAAAGCATTGACTGCAAACTCCTCGTATGCCGTGCAGAATACAATCAACGGCTGTTGTTTGCGTGCAGCCAGCATCCTCGCTGCCTGATCCCCCTCCAGCTCCGGCATTTTCATATCGAGGAACACCACATCCGGCTGGTGTTCGTCCACCATGTCTAAAAGCTCCCGTCCGTTCGTCGCATAGGGGAGCAGCTCTACGTCAGCTTCTTGTTGGAGCAGGTAAATCAGTTCTTCACGCGCTAGTCGTTCGTCTTCGGCAATCATGATACGAATCGGCATCAGGCACTCTCCTCTTTTTGAATCGGTATCGTAAACGTAATGTAGCAGCCACCATCAGGTTTATTTGTAAAGAGAAGCTTGGCGCCCGGTCCTCTCAGACTGACTAAACGAGAATTTACATTATGTACGCCAATGCCATTGCCTTCCCCACCCTCCATCGGGACACTCCCGAGTATTGCAAGCAGCTCTGCAGGAATTCCTCGTCCGTTGTCTTCCAAATGAAATACTACCTGTGTTTCTTCTTTCTTAACTGTCAGAATAATTTTTCCCCCACTAGGCATATTGCGCAGGCCATGATTAATACTATTTTCGATTAAGGGCTGCAGAGTTCCAGGCGGGATTAGCGCTTCCTCCACTCCTTCATCAACATGGCATGTGATGACAAACTGCTCGGAAAAACGAATCCGGACGATTTCCAGATACGCATATAGATGATCCAGTTCTTGCCCGACAGAGATGAGCGGACTTGAAGTCAGTTTTAGATTGAGACGCATGAAGGTCCCAAGCTGAATGGTCATATGGCGAGCGAGCTGTGGATCAATGCGAATCAGGGTGACAATCGAGTTCAGCGTATTGAACAAGAAGTGCGGATGAATTTGGGCTTGAAGCATCCGCAGCTCTGCATCCTTCATCAGACCCTTCATTTTTTCCGTCAGGGCAAAAGTAAGCTGGTTGGCGATCAGATTGCTCAATCCTTTTGCTAATGCCTCCTCTACCTTCCCAATCTGTTGGGGTCGCCGAAAGTAAAGCTTGATCAAGCCAATGACACTGCCACCTTCTCGAATCGGCAGCAAAATCGCAGCTTGCAATGCACAGCTTTTGTGCGAACAGCCGAGAGCTTCTCTGCCAAACCCCTTTTCAATCCCCCCGCTAAAAATGGCGCGTCTCTCCAAATCAGAGTGGATCGCTTCTCCAGGTAAATGATGATCTGCTCCTTGTCCTACGTGGGCGAGTAATTGTTCTCGATCCGTTACCGCTACGGCTGCTGCTTTTACCTCGCGCTGTAGGAGCAATGCTGCCGCTTGAGCTGTTTGCGGGGTGAGCCCTATTTTTAAATGAGGTTGAATTCTTTCCGCTATCTTAAATGCACGCTCCGCCTCCAATGCTGCCGAACGCTCCTCCTCCTGTAAGGCAACACGAATCATCGTCGTAAAAATGGCGATAGAAATACTGTTGGTCAACACCATTGGAACTCCAATTACATTCACCATCGTCCGTACCAAATCAGGAGGACCTGCCATGATTAACAAGAGAGACATTTGAATAACTGGTGCGAACATCCCGATAAAAAGTGCCTTGGATGGGGAAATCACACGCTCTTGAGAAAAAAACCGGGCTACATATCCAGCCAATAAACCCGTAATAGGAATAGAGAGTCCAATCGGCAGCCCTCCGAAGCCCCCCATCTGAAAGACATGAAAGCCCGCGATTATACCCGCTCCCAAACCAACTAACGGTCCGCCCAGCAGGCCCCCAATTACGACACCAACCAGCGTGGAGTTGGCTATAATTTCCTTTTCCGATAACGTAAAAATCCAGAAGGTCGGCAAATACCCTTCTTCTCCGACCACGACACCCGCATAAGTCCCTGCCATCCCGAACAAGCCAAACATCAGAGAAAAAGCAATGGATGTCCCCATGTGCAATTCCCGATCCAATAGCTGACGGAAGAGGGGGATCCGCGTCAGAATAAAAGCCAATGTCAGCAGTATACCCATCCTCTCGATGAGCAAAAGTGTGAGATTGTCCACCGCAGCCTCCATGTGTGTGTAAATCTTTTATAAAATTCCGCCTTTTCTTGTCATTTCCCTGCTGGACAGACAATTCACCTAGGCTATTCGCATACGCTGAGTGTGCAAAAGCTTCAGGGAAGGGTGATCATGATGTGCGGAATCGTCGGTTGGATTGATTGGGAAAAGGACCTTTCCCAGGAGCTTCCGGTAACAAAAGCAATGACGCGGTGCCTGGCTAATCGCGGTCCAGACGCCGAAGGCTATTGGCTGAGTTCGCGTGTAGCTTTCGGCCATCGCCGCCTCGTAGTAGTCGATCCTGCTGGTGGACAACAGCCCATGGCTGCATGCAAAAGCGAGCATGCTTGCACCATGATTTACAATGGTGAATTGTACAATACAGAGGATTTGCGGCAGGAGCTGCTCGCAGCAGGCCATACGTTTCATTCTCACTCCGATACAGAAGTATTGCTGCATACTTATTTGGAATGGGGTCCGGAATGCCTGGGCAAGCTGAACGGTATTTTTGCTTTCGCTATTTGGGATGAGCGGGCTGAGCAGCTATTTATTGGTCGCGATCGCATGGGAGTAAAGCCACTCTTTTATGCGCAGCGAGGCAGTTCATTCCTATTTGCCTCCGAGTTGAAATCACTGCTCGTCCACCCCGACATCAAGCCCGTCCTCTCACGTGAGGGGCTGGCAGAGGTGTTTGGCATTAGTCCAGCACGGACACCTGGACACGGTGTGTTTCACAATGTGCATGAGGTTCGCCCTGGATACTCGCTCACAGTGACACGTGATGGGGTCCGTCAAAAGCGTTATTGGCAGCTGGAAAGTCGTCCTCATCTCGATAACGCAGAGGAAACTGCGAGAAGGGTCAAGGAATTGGTAACGGATGCTATTAGGCGGCAGTTGGTAGCGGATGTTCCTGTCTCTACCCTGTTATCCGGCGGACTGGATTCGAGCATCATCACCGCCGTTGCAGCCGATTATTTCAAGCGAGAAGGACGCAAAGACTTGCATAGTTATTCGATTGATTACGTTGATAATGCACGCCATTTTAAAGCAAGCGCGTTTCAACCAAATGAAGATGCTCCCTACGTACAGCTCGTCACTTCGTATCTTGGAACAAACCACCATACGATCGAATTCGATACAGATGAGCTGATTGAAGCGCTGAAAATAGCCACGCTGGCCCGCGATCTGCCGGGAATGGCTGATGTAGATGCCTCTCTCTATTTATTCTGTCGGGAAATCAAAAAGGAGACGACTGTTGTCCTCTCAGGTGAATGTGCAGATGAAGTGTTTGGCGGCTACCCGTGGTTTCACCGCGAGGAACTCCTTCAAGCAGGTACTTTCCCGTGGTCCAGGGCTACCAAAGAACGGGCTTCCTGGCTCTCACCGGAGCTGCGCGACTGGGTCAAACCTGAGGAATATGTAGCGATGCGCTACGAAGAAGCCTTAAATGAAGTCCCGCAGCTTCCGGGCGAAGATCCACTGGAGGCTCGTCGGCGAGAGATGTTTTATCTCAATATCACGTGGTTCATGAATACGTTACTGGACCGCAAAGACAGGATGAGCATGGCAGCCAGCCTGGAGGCACGTGTCCCCTTTTGCGATCATCGGATCGTAGAATACGTCTGGAATATTCCTTGGGAGATGAAAACGTATGGCAATCGTGAAAAAGGGATCTTGCGAAAAGCAATGGAAGGTCTACTACCAGACGAGGTTCTCTATCGCAAAAAGAGTCCGTATCCAAAGACACATAATCCAACCTACACGAAAGCTGTTCGCTCTTGGCTGTTGGACATTTTGAATGACCAGGCATCGCCGCTCGTGCAGCTCATTGATAAGCAAGCGATCCGAAAAATTGCCGAATCCGATGCAGAGGCGTCGAGCATCCCTTTTTTCGGTCAGTTGATGAGCACCCCCCAATTGTTTGCCTATCTCGGGCAACTGGATTACTGGCTCCGCGAATACCGCGTTACGATAAAGGCGTAAGCCATAAAACAAGCGAAGCTCCTCGCCCCCATAATTATGGGGTTCTGAGGAGCTTGTTCTTTCCTTTACGCTTAGCATTAGGCTTTGCCTTTGCCTTTGGATGCATCAATGGCTCCGGTTTAGCTGCTGCAGGAGGACGGTATCTAGGGTCAAACTGTCTTCCGGACCGTTTCATAATCGTAAAAGACGAGGCGTTTCCAGTTTTGATTAACCGGTAATCAACCCTGACTTTCTTTTCTTTTCCGACCAGAATCGCTGAGACCACGCGCTGATTTGGACGGCTCGCCTTCACTTGCACCGACTGAACAGTGGTCGGAAAAGGCGGGATGACCCCATAGGGCACACAAAGCTTTCCCTTCAATTGGCGGAGATTGAGATTTCTGATCATCGCTTCGGTCAGTTGCTTTCCCCAATATCGCCGAAAGATCCGGGAAATCTTGCGCTTTGTATTATACTTTTCCGGTAAAGGCGTATAATCGACTCCATTTACCGTATATACGGACTTTCCTCTCGGCGAAGCTGCAATCTGCGTCCAGACATGCTCTGCCGCGCTGAGAAACTGCTTGAACATCCGTAACTCATCCACTCATTTCACCCCCTCCATAAACCGTATGGAAAAGGGCTTATGCTAGTACGCCCGTTTGTCCCTTAAAACAAGAAAAGGCGCGTTGCAGGTATCAACATTTTGCTACATCGACCCGTCCTGAAAAGAAGGTAGCTCCTCCGCCCATATCTGCAATTCGATCAGGCGTCAGCGCATTCACAAAATGCTTGGACTGCGGCGAATCTGCCCATAGTCCCTGACTGACAACGACACCTGGCAGCACATTCTCACCGACGGAAACAATGAGTTCACATTCACCCCGGTCGTTCCAGACCCGAACGGTATCTCCCTCTTTGATTCCTGCTTTCGCTGCATCATTTATGTTCATATGCAGACGGGGATTTTTTTCCATTCTGGTGTGTTTCTCATTATTGGAAAAAGTTGAGTTTAAAAAGTTATGATTCGGTCCCGGGACAAACAAGTACGGATACGGTCCATCTTCAGGGAGAGGGATATACGTTGGCAAAGCTGGATACCCTTTGTCAGCCATCGCCTGTGAATACAGTTCAATTTTTCCGCTAGGTGTCGCCATTTTCCCCTGAAAAAACGAGGAGACGTCTGCCTTCATGTAATTCTTTTTGGCTAGCTCATCAAAACTGATCTTCTGCATATACGGATTATGATGATTGTACAGAGCTTGCCGAACCATGTCTTCATCCGAATCGCGAAAAGCCGGCTCATCATAGCCCATGGCCGCAGCAAGCAAGCGGAATACCTCCGAATTGGATTTGCTCTCATGGTACGGTTCGATCACGGGTTGTTGCAGTTGGATATAATGATGCCAGTAAGATGTATAGAAATCCATATTCTCATAAGACGAAGTCGCGGGCAGTACGATATCGGCGTAAAGGGCAGTCTCAGTCAAAAACAAATCGTGTACAACTGTAAACAAATCCTCTCTCGCAAGACCTTGTCTCACTTTGTTCCCTTCCGGCGCGACGATGGCAGGATTGCTCGTGTATACGTAGAGGGACCGAATAGGCGGCTTTGTTTCGAGCAAGGCCTTCCCTATTTCATTCATATTGATCAATCGTGTCTGTTTGTTTTGCAACAGATCGGGACGCTGCAGCACCTGCTTGTTGTGCTCCAAAAATCCCTTGTTTCCCTTTATCGCTCCGCCCCCTTTGACGAGCCACTGCCCTGTGAGAGCAGGCAGACAAGCAATCGTTCTGACGCACATTCCGCCATTGTCGTGATGCTGAATTCCGTTTCCAATGCGTATAAAGGAGGGTGACGTCTGACCGTACATTCTAGCCAAGCGATATATACTTTCCACGGGAATTCCCGTAATGCTAGATACCGTCTCTGGATCGTACTGAACAACATGTTCTCTCAGTTGCTCGTGGCCCACTGTATACTCTTCTAAGAAGGAGGAATCTACTCCGTTTTCTGCAAACAAAATATGCATGATTCCGAGTGCCAGAGCGCTGTCCGTTCCGGGCAATATCGGGATAAACCAGTCTGCCCAACGACCTGTTTGATTTTTGTGGACATCAATTACAACTATTTTTGCCCCGTTTTTACGTGCCTGTTCAGCAAGCACTACCTGATGCATGTTTGTACTTACTGTATTTATTCCCCACATAATGATGAGCTTGGAATGAATGGTATCTTCAGGATCAGTACCAAAAGCACCACCCATCGTATAATTGTAGCCTACTCCACCTGCACTGTTGCAAATTGTCCGATCCAGCAGGCTGGCGCCCATTCGGTGAAAAAACCGGCGGTCCATGCCTTCTACGTTGATCCTGCCCATATTTCCGTAAAAGCTGTAAGGCAGGATGCTCGTAGGACCCTCTGTATCGATCAATGTGCGCCAGCGTGTCGTAATCGTTTCAATCGCTTCTTCCCAGCTAATTCTGCTGAATTGTCCGCTTCCTTTTGGCCCTACTCGCTTCAGTGGATAGGCGAGGCGCTTTTCATCGTAGATGCGCGCTGTCATATTGCGGACTTTATTGCAAATGTTTCCTTTGGTGACAGGATGATCGGGATCGCCCTCAATTTTTACAACCATGCCATCCTTTTTATGCAGCAACAAGCCGCATTGGTCAGGACAATCAAGCGAACAAACTGCGGGAAATACACCATCTTTTTGCGCGGTAAAAGTCACGATACGTCCCTCTTTCATATTTAATCCAGCGATCTATCAGCATGAATCCATGTATCCACATCGAAGAACATCGTTTCCACATTCTTCTTATTTTATCATGAATTCAAAAGACATTCCCACCCTTCCTCACGTCCCACGCTCGCCCAAAAAAGAAGAGACGATCCCTCTCCGATAATGTATCGAAGATCGATCGCCTCTCACAAAAGCTTTTTTACCGTTTGACAACGACCACAACATATACTTGGCCTTCATCGTTCGTCCACAGATCTACTTTGTCAGTTGACTTGATATCTTTTGTATCCATGGCAGATCCATCGTAATACTTCACTTTTGCATCTTTTGTCAGCTTCAGGCTTGTTGTGTCATCCGCGTAGAAAATGTACTTGTCTCCATTCACACGAGACTCAATGCCGATGAATTTTTGATTTTCCTTCGCTTTCTTCCCTTGGACAGAAGCAGAGATAACTTCCCCATCTCGATCCATTGTAAGCGTTACGTACTCAAATTGGTCGACGTCTTCCACTGCATCCTCATCACTTACCTTGTAAGTCTTACCATCTACTTCTACTTTTGCCGAAATCACGCTGCCATTCTCACGACGCACTTCTACCGATTCAACCAGGCCGCTTACTTTTTTCATTGCGCTGGAAATAGCTTTTACCTTGCCTGCATTACTCAGTGTCAAGGTGTACTCTTTATCATTGGTCGCTGCATCACTATCAATGGATACATCTGACAAGAGTTCATACACTTTGCCATTCACCGTAATTTTATTGCCAGATTTCTTCGTAACGTAGCCTGTTACGGTTTGTTTTTCCAGAGTCAGCTCCACGATATCATTCGTGCCAACATTGTACTTCCATGTGATGATTCTAAAATCATTGAGCATATCTTCCTTGATCGTTGTAGGAGATGCGCTGCTTCCATCAATCGTTAGCTTGGCAGTAGTTAAAATATGGTACGACTTTCCGTCTACCTTGATCGTCGCCAGCTTGGCAGGATTTCCAGCTTGGTAGCCTGTTGTACCTGTGATCAATTTGTTGCTCGCTACCCCGACGCCTTGTTCTACCTTGGTCAGGTTCCCCTCTTCATCAAAGGTGAGAATCGCTACTTTGTTGTTTGACAGTTCATCTAATTCATCTACTTCTTCTTCATCGACAAACAGTTTTGTATCGCTCAAAACTTCATAATCAACGCCGCCAATGCGAATCAAGTTATCATCTGTATCTACCGTAATCGTGTCTGTCACACTCAGCTTGGTGTAGACGATTGCCGTTACTTTTCCGTCAACATCCAGAGTCAAGTCGACCAAATCACCCTTTTCCAAATCGCTAAAGGAAGCTGCTATCTCTTTTGCTTGGGGATGCGCTTTTCCTTTCACCGTTGCTTTTGCGTCCAATACATAAGTGGTTCCGCCGACCTTGATCTCGTTTTTCGCATTCGAACCGCTGACAGTCGACACTTTTTCTACAAGTCCAGATGTGGTGTTCTTGTTAAAAGTGATCGATTGGATTTTGCCATTATCACCGACTACGGCAATAAATTTTTGGCCAATTTGGGAGCGCGTCACGCTTACTCCATCTTCTACTTCCAGCACAACTTCTTTATTGCCTACGATCGCTTTGAATTTCTTCTCGTCTCCTACCGCAGTCGTGAAATTCAATCCCGTCTTCACGATACCCTCTACAATCTGATCGTCAGCAGTAGCGACAGTCAGGAAAGCCGCCTTGCCGTTTTTCACGATGTATTCGACCCGTGCGCCTACGATGACATTGCCGAATACTTGTGCATTGTCAGAGAGCACTACTTCGTCTTTTTGCCCAACCAGCTTCAGCTTCTTACTGGATTTGTCGTACGAAGCGACTGTGCCTTTCACTACTGGGAGTTTTTGGATTGTTCCTTTGGCGTTCCCATTCTTGTCATAATACGCGCCGTTTGCATAAACTGGCGTTTCCATGAAGCGGTCTGTATATTTCGCCACGATATCGCGTTTAGCCGCAGATGTCGGGGTCTCCTTTGTATCATAAATCCCCGCTTTGTCAGCTTCCAGCAAGTACGGGAAGTACCATTCCCCTGTTGTGGAAGGATTCACACTGATTTTTAGTCCTTGGACAAATACGGTTAATGCTTCGGCGATTTTCACGTTGTTGTTTGGTTTGAAGGTGCCATCTGGATATCCTTTAATGATACCTTGTGATACAGCTAGGTTTATGTAGCCGGTCGCCCAGTGACTTGCTGGTAAATCTTTAAATGCTGTAGAGCCTTGCAAAAGCTTGGCTTGCTCATCCGTGTACCCCATTGCCAATACGGCAATTTTTGCAAACTCTGCTCGGGTCACTTCTTTGTCGGGTTTGAATGTACCGTCAGTGTAGCCTTTCAGCACTCCAGCATAGTTTAATTTCAGAATGGCATCTTTATTGGCATTTTTGGCGATATCCGATAAAGGTAGCGCAGTCGCAGCCAATCCCGTATTCGGTATGACCAGCATCCCGGCCAAAATCGCTCCCGTTACTATTTTTTTCAAATCCTTGGCAGATCGTGCCTTCAAGTTCTGCAAAAGAAACCCCTCCATAAATTTCTATTTTTTCAATCAATGCCCATTCATTTCATGCACCCTTTTGATCAAATGTCAGAAGTGCAATCCGTAGAACCATTTTTTTGGGCAAGCGTTCTATTTGACGTTATCATATGTTGAAAAGTTGCACACCTATTTTCTGAGAATTTCTTCCAATGAATAGAAATGCAAAAAAACCGTCTGAAAATCAGACGGTTTTACTTTCGTTCCAGCAGGAAATGCTATAAGCCAGGTTCTGTCTCTCCCGTGCTTCAAGCGGGACAATCCCTCGCACCAAGAGCGGTAGCCATCTATCTATGGCATCCAAGGATACCATCCGTCCCTTCCGTTTGATTCCTTCGGGACGGTTCCCCTACCTAATTTGGGTTTCTCGCTCGCAGGGTTTACCGCGTTCCATCTTTTCTGTCGCCAGAAAAGCTACGTTTCTGTGGCACTTTCAGCGTACTCGGGCCTCAGAGAGAGCCCTTTCCACGCCGTCAGCAAGACCAACGCCTCACTGCCCTGGCTTGCACCAGGTACGAACACTCCAAGCATCTCAGCCTGGGCGAGCCTGGACTTTCCTCTACCGCCAATCGTCGAAACAATCGCGGCAGCGACTACCCGCATTTCCTGCGTATCGGGATCAGTAATACATACTCTAACATATGCTCATACTTGTGGTCAACACATGGTGATTGGAAGTTGTTCCACATTATGGAACCGCTCTGAAATTACTCGGGCTTCTGGGCTTGCAAGTGATGTATCTTCTATTCGTTCCTCTGGTCAACCTGTAGTACAATAAATATGCTACAAGGAGGGTTGACCGTGATAACCATTACCCCACTCGCCGCTGCACGCCTTGCTCTGATGATTGCGGAAGAGGCTGATGCAGACACGCTAGGGATCAGGCTGGTTCCCACAACAACGGGTTGTGGAAGCTATACCTACAGTATTGCCATAACGGAAGCGCAGACGGGCGATCTTGTCCAGGATATACATGGCATTCGCTTTCTTTATCAAATCATGGACGAGGAGAAACTGACAGGAACGGTGATCGATTACGATCCAACGTCTGGTCGCTTTTCTATCCTTCATCCCCGACCTCTGCAAACTGATTGCTCGCACACTTATTAGCTTAGGAGGATTTTTATGTTACTGCTTACCTTTCAAGATAGCAAACCGCGTATTCACCCATCTGTTTTCCTTGCACAAGGCTCCGTCGTCTCAGGGGACGTGGAAATTGGCGAGGATTCTTCTATTTGGTACAACACCGTGATCCGCGGGGATATCGCTCCGACTATCATTGGAAAACGGGTTAGCGTCCAGGACAACAGTACGCTGCACCAAAGCCCAAACAACCCTCTCATCCTCGAAGACGAAGTCACCGTTGGACATAATGCGATTTTACATAGCTGTGTCGTCCGTCGTGGTGCATTGATTGGCATGGGCGCGATTATTATGGATAGAGCGGAGATTGGAGAGGACGCCATGGTTGCCGCCGGAGCGCTTGTGCCTCCCGGAATGAAAGTCCCCCCTCGTTCACTCGTCGTGGGCAACCCAGCCAAGGTGAAACGGGAGCTGAGTGAAGCTGACTTCAAAGAGCTGATTCGCATTCGCCAGTCGTATGTAGATAAAGGAAAAATGTATCGCAAGCTTGAGGAGAGTCCATTGGACAGAGAGTAACATCGGGATTGGGCTGGAAATGCTGTAAGAACGAGGATAAGACTAAAACAGATGAAACTGTTTTAGTCTTTTTTCATGTCAAAAAAGAACGGGATCGTAAGGAAATCCGACCAACGCTGAAGCTGCTTGCATGTGAACCTATGTATGCTGCAAAGGTAAACTCATAATATACTGTTCACCTTTCGGGCCCATTTTTCTCCTGCCCGTGTCTACAAACCCGACTCTTTCATAGAGTCTCTGCGCAGGGATGTTTTTGTGGTTAACAGCTAAAACAATTTCATCACATGTGGGGAATTCCGTTTTCACAAATTCTCTTAGCAAGAGCATTCCTTGTTTAGCAAAGCCTTTTCCTTGCTTTGCATGATTAATGGAAAACGACGTGAGCAGCATCGCTTTGTTAGGTGAATACTCCTTTACCCGATCTGTGGCATGCAGTAAGAAAAAACCTACAGGCTCACACTCACTTGTAATTACAATCGGGTGCTGCCCCTCCGTCACCTCCCATACCCTATGTGGCAAGGACGTGAACTGACTTTGTTCGTCGGGTAGTTCAAAAGTGCGCAATACCGCTACATGATTTTGTGAAAAATGCGTTAACGCAACAGAAGCAGCCTCATTCATCCGTGTAGACTCCTTTTCTTGGTTTGCTTATATCTTATCACAAGAACATACATTCGTCATTTGGTTTTCTCTTTCCTATACTCTGCAAACAAAAAAAGCCGCAACACGGGCGGCTCTTTCTCAACTTATTTGGAAATTCGCAAATAATGGGTAGCACCGTCAAGAAATCGAAATAACGTCGGCTCCAGAATAGCCTTATATCCCCGTTCTTCCATCGTACTCATCAGCTTCGCGAGATTCTTATATGGCTGTCGATTCAATCCTACAGTTGGATAAAGCCGGACCTGACCACCCGGCCTGCAAACTCTGACCAGCTCTGTCAACGCATTTAGATGAAACTGCTCATCAAACTGCTGATGGTACAAAAATAAAAAATGGCTGCCGACGACCAATGAAAACTGGTCATCCTCAAAAGGCAAGTGGGGTAATAAGCCCGGAATAAATGTCTTTTTCGCTTCATCTGCGGCATACGCACGTATAAATCGCTCCAGGGAGTCTTCCCTGTTTTTTTGGTGTCTGTCCAGTGATCCATAATAATCCCAGTGAAAAGCAGAGGCGAGACGCGCTAGCTTTTCTGTTGATTCAGCGATCTCCTGCTTCCCTTTGATATAAATGGCATGAGGCTCCATATCGTAGAGTGGATCCACTGCAATGGCCGTTAGCCCTTTTTGGTTGGCTTCTGCCGTAAAGGAAGATGCCCCTGCTCCAACATCCAGAATAGGGCCTTTTTCCATCAATTCCGTGGTCAGCGAAAACATGTCCACATACTCCTGATAAGAACGGCACGTCATGGCTACTCCTACCTGCTCATACACATCTTCATGCAGCTTTTTACTCATCTCGTCTCGGCTCTCCTCTACTCGATCTGACGTTCTACACTTTTCTATGCTCGGCTCTTCTGACCACTGCCTATTTTTGTATAAACAAAAACAGGTGTCTAAATATTACCAAATCATCGAATGTTGTTCAAGTTAAGCGCTTGCCTACGATCTTCTTCCCGAATATGTTCAAACAACATATACGAGCGGATCGCTGTCTCCAGATGCAGCCGATCAGGCTCTTTGGTTGTAAAATACTTTTGAAAAAACCCGGAGAGCTTGTAAATTAAACCGCAATATTTACGCAATACACGATCTCCAAACATGCCGGCTAACAGTCCGATGACTCCACAAGCAATACTCCATTGCATCGGCAAAAAGAAAGCGGACAACAAAAATCCTGTGAAAAACCAGACCACGAGATTCGTCGAGCACCCATCATTCACAATATTGGCACGGGCAATTTCTCCCAAGACCGAGAGTGACTTTTTCCCATGATAGCTAAAGACCTTATGTTCTGCTCCATGAAATTTTTTCATCATCCGTGGAAATACGAAGTGAAAGCCTGCAATATAGACGGCTACCCAAAGAGGATCGATGATCTCCCAAGCAGGGTTTGCCAACGTCGCTCCTACATAGCACGCTAGCATCAAGTGAAATAACTGATAATACCATGGAAAGGAAAAAAAGATACGATACCATAGCTTTCCAATTGTTCGAATTGTGATTTTTTCTGCCCACAAATGGATGACACCGTCCTTGACTTCCGCACATGCCAGCACATTGCGATCATGAAAAAGGACACCGCGTCCAAAAGACATCCCCATAATCATATCGTAAGCTATTCTCCTTCCGCTCTAATGTCGTTATAATAGGTTGAATGTACGCAGTATGAAGGAGGTTTCCACAATTGATCCGCATGGTTCCAACTACACCACTCACACCTGGGCACGATCCATGGGAGCCGTTGTTCAATGCGACACCACCCGCCTATAAGCTAACCAGCGTCGAATTTACCGTTACAAATCTATGTAACCTCCGCTGTGAGCATTGTGCGGTAGGTGATACATTGCGATACAAAGACGATCCCGCTCTGCCAGTCGATCTGATACTTCGCAGACTAGACGAAGCAAAAGATCTGCTTACTCTCAGTATAACAGGCGGAGAACCCATGTACAGCGAGCGCACCGTGAAAGAAGTGATACTCCCTATTCTTCGCTATGCAACAGATCGCGGCCTGCGAACACAGATTAATTCCAATATGTCCATGCCGTTTTCCCGCTATGAGCTGATTCTGCCTTACATAGATGTCATGCACATTTCCTGGAACTGGGCAACACCTGAAGAATTCCATGATATTGTTTACGCAAAAGCAAGGCAGTCGGTTTCAACCAAACAGGCAGAAACTTTCTTTCACGGCATTATGGAGAGCGCAAGGAAGCTGGCAGATGCAGGCGTATTTGTTTCAGCGGAAACAATGCTGAATCATCGGACGTGGCCGAAGCTTGAGATTCTTCATCGCCAGATACAGGAAATGGGCAGCCATCGTCACGAGGTCCATCCGATGTATGCGAGCGATTTCGCCCGCGATCTGGATGTCTTATCACTTGCACAGCTTCGTCAGGCCGTTCATCGGATGCTCGACATTCGCAATGAAGAGCTTTGGATGCTGTTTGGCACGTTGCCGTTTTTTGCATGCAGTCCCGAGGTAGCTGACCGCGAACTGATTCATCGTCTGCGAGCAGCCAAAAACGTCACGACCCGTAATGACCCGGATGGGCGCAATAGACTCAACATCAACATTTTTACCGGTGATGTGATTGTGACTGACTTCGGCGATGTCGAGCCTCTGGGCAACATCCAGACAGACCAACTGCAGTCGATGTTTACCAACTGGCAAAAGCACGCGCTTAACCAAAAAATTAACTGCTTCTGCCCTGCCGCTGCATGTGCTGGACCTAATTTACTCGTAGCGAATACCTATTATCCGCATACTGATTTTACCGAACGTAAGGCACTCGTCTAAATGGGTACAATAAGGGCAGAGGTGAGTACAGCATGAGCAGACGAAGACGCCCTCTTGTCCCCCACGCACGAAGTGGCCTTGATACACTAAAAGCCCGTGTGGCAAACGTTGAAAACCCTGACCAAGCTAAATATGAAGTCGCCCAAGAAATGCATATCCCGCTTCAACACGGGTACAACGGCCAGCTCCCCGCCGAGGACGCTGGCCGCATCGGCGGGCGATTGGGAGGCAGCATGGTCAAGGAATTGGTGCGAATGGGTATGCAAGCGATGAAGCAAAAAGGAAACAACTAATCAACGATGCAATCACCCGGAAACCCTGCTGTGCTTGGGTGTAGATCCGCAACAATCGTAATTGCAATTGGCATCAATGCTCCGGCACCCAGTCCTTGGATACTACCTGGCACTTGCATAAAAAGAACCGCATCCATGAAAGGTGGACGCGGTTCTTTTGCATTTTCCTAGTTCGATTCATTGCTTTTTAGCGGAGTCGATCCAGCTTTTTGGCACTCGGCTTACGTGGACCGAGCATAGTACGACTGATATTGTTCACTTTGTGGAAGGAATCAAACACTTGATCGATGACTTCCACCAGTTCCCGAATTTGCACTACTTTTCCATAAACGCCCATGAAATGGTGTCGTACGATTTTCCCGTTTATCCCAAACATGGCCGCACCTCCTTCTGATCTCTCCTACCACCTTATGCAGCAAAGCGGCAAGAGGAAATCGAGAAAACAGGGAAAATTACTTGAAACTTGCATTTAATTAACGCGGCTGTGGAGTCCCTGTTGGACGTGGGCGAGGTGGTGGTGGTGGTGGCGTTGACGGTGGAGCGGGACGCTCCAGGCGCGTGACACGAGTCTCTAATCGCGTAATGCGACTCTCCACGCGATCAACCCGGTCATTCAACTTGGTATAGTCATCACGCAGCGCATCCACTCGTCTTTCCAACCGATCCAGTCTGCGATCTACTTCATCGGTTGGCGTTGGTGTCGTTGTAACAGGGATGTACAGGTTTTGACCAACATAAATGTAATACGGATAGGCGATATTATTCACTCGGATCAACTCCTGAACCGGGACGCCAAATCGAGCAGCGATGCTGTTCAGTGTATCTCCCGAACGGACTACATAGTTCACGCTTGATCACTCCCCCATTGTTTTTTATTCGTTATTAACCTATGCCCGCCCGGATCGTACGGAAATAAACCAATACCCATTTTTTGCAGAATGGTCAAACACCCAGTATAAACGCCGTGTCAGGCACCGAATTACGCAGGCTAATGGAAATGAAAAACACGAGGGGAGTCAGATCAAGCCTTTAGAATTACCTTTTATTCAAAAGTAGTTCATACTCATTGCCTCACGGACCTCATTCATGGTTTCTTTTGCTGCAAGGCGCGCTTTTTCTGTACCCGACATAAGAATGTCATCTACCCTTTTAGGATGATTTTGGTACAAGATTCTCCGTTCCCTCATTGGTTCTAATAAACCGTTAATGCTTTGAGTGATTCTTTGCTTGCATTCCATACACCCGATTTGCCCCTTTCTGCAGCTTTCATAAATCTCATCGGAGCCTTCCCTGCGAAAGGCTTGATGATAAGCATAGACTGGACAAAATTTCTGGATGGCCGACATCCGTTTTGTGGATTCGGTCAGGATCAGTCAGCGCTTTTTTTATCTTCTCACGAACCTCTTCTTGGGTAGAATCCAAATCAATGGCATTTCCAAGGCTTTTGCTCATTTTATTGTTTCCATCGAGTCCAACAAGGCGGGGGACATCCCCAACCAGTTCTCTTGGCTCTACCAATACAGGTTTATATAGCTGGTTAAAGCGCCGCACGATTCTTCTGGTTTGTTCAATGTGAGGCACCTGGTCCTCTCCGACCGGGACCAACGTTGCTTTGCAAAAAGTAATATCTGCTGCTTGACTTACCGGATATCCAAGGAATCCATAGTACATATCCTGAAATCCGCGTTCCACTGCCTCCGCTTTAATCGTAGGATTGTGACGAAGGGAATTGACTGTCACAAACATGGAAAAGTACGTCGTTAACTCAGCAATCTCTGGAATCAACGATTGTATAAATATGGTTGCTTTATCTGGGTTCATTCCTACGGATAAATAGTCCAACGCTACATTGCGCAGGTTCTCTTTGATCAATCCCGGATTTTCGAAGTGGGTAGTCAGCGCTTGAACATCTGCTAGGAGCAAGTATGTTTCATATTGATGTTGCAACTCCACTCGGTTCTTTAAGCTTCCAACGTAATGTCCAAGGTGAAGTTTTCCCGTAATCCGATCTCCTGTTAAAATACGCTCTTTCATGTATGATCCTCCTCATCATTTGGCATCGGTAACGTAAACGTGACATCCACCAACCGTCCTCCATGGACATCCCCCCTTTCAAGGAATGCAAAAAACCCCGCCCAGTAAAGGACGAGGTTATCGTGGTACCACCTTTTTAATCGCAACAAGCGATTCACTCTAAAGTACGGTAAGGAACCAGAAATTCCTTACGATACTCCTCTCTTGATAACGGGGAGAGAATCCCGGCAACGCCTACTCATTGTTCAGCGGAGCGATTCAGAAGCCCATTCGGCATCAGGTGAGGATCGGTTCGCAGCAACCACCGACTCTCTGGACCTCATGATCTGATGCGTACTTGCTCTTCTTCAACATCGTTAATCCGTTCTTTTATTGATTCCCATAATCATAGCAGAAATGATTATAAAATCAAATGAAATCTTGCGAAATAAAAAAGCCCCCAGCAACACTTCTCGTGTGCCAGAGGCTTCCCAATCTTCTTATTTAAATACCGGGTCAGCAAATTGTGCCAATTTCTCGAGGGAGGATTTTTCAACATCAGCATGCAGGCTGTTGCCATGGGAGTCCATGGTTACGATCGCTGCGAAGCCTTTTACGCGCAGGTGCCACATTGCTTCCGGAATTCCGAATTCCATGAAGTCAACGCCTTCTACTTTCTCCAGGCATTCTGCATAGTATTGAGCCGCTCCGCCAATTGCATTGAGGTACACTGCTCCATGCTCATTCAGTGCTTTTAGCGTTTTCGCTCCCATCCCACCTTTACCAATTACAGCGCGGATACCAAATTTCTTGATGATGTCACCTTGGTAAGGCTCCTCGCGAATCGAGGTAGTAGGACCTGCTGCTTTTACGTGCCATTCTCCCGCTTCGTCTTTTAGCATAACCGGACCGCAGTGATAAATGATGCCACCATTCAAGTCTACTGGGCAATCGTTTTCCATCAGATAGCTATGCAGGGCATCGCGGCCAGTGTGCATTTCACCATTGATGATAACCACGTCGCCTACTTTCAGGCTGCGGATTTGTTCTTCTGAGATTGGTGACTGCAAGACAACTTCACGGCGAGTTTCAGTTGCCTCTGCTGTTGCCGCAGGAGTCAGGTCCATTTCAACCACTTCATCTTTGTACAGGTAGCGTTTGATTTCTCCTGTCTCTGGATTGAGGCGTACACCTTGACGGCGGAAAGCCCAGCAGTTGTACGCAACAGAAACGAAGAAGCTGGCTGGCAGACGGTTTTCAACGCCTACCTTACAGCCGAGCAGGGTTGCATTTCCGCCAAACCCCATGGTTCCGATACCCAATTGGTTGGCTGTTTCCATGATGTAGGCTTCCAGCTTGGCCAGATCGGGGTTTGGATTCACGTCATCCACACGGCGGAACAGCTGGTGTTTCGCCAGTGCGTATCCAGAGGTACGGTCACCACCGATACCAACACCGATAAAGCCGGCACTGCAACCTTGGCCTTGAGCTTGATATACCGCATGCAAGATGCATTTGCGCACGCCATCCAGATTGCGGCCTACTTTGCCTAGACCTTCGAGCTCACAGGGCAGGGAGTATTGAATGTTCTTGTTTTCACAGCCGCCGCCTTTAAGGATCAGCTTGATTTCAATATCGTCCTCTTCCCATTGTTCGAAATGAATAACAGGAGTTCCAGGACCCAGATTGTCACCGCTGTTTGCACCAGTCAAGGAATCTACGGAGTTGGAACGCAGCTTTCCTGTTTTGGTAGCTTCAACGATCGCTTCCTTGATCGCCTTTTTAATGATGATCTGATTGACTCCAACTGGCGTTTTTACCTCAAATGTCGGCATACCTGTGTCTTGGCAGATTGGAGATACGTTCTCTTCAGCCATGACAACGTTTTGCGCGATCGTGGACAAAGAAATGGCTGCACGTGTGCCCAAATCCTCATTCACCTTTGCTGCATTGACGGCACGACGTACGTCTGGCGGCAGGTTTGTAGAGGTATCGGTGATCAGTTCCAAAATGCTTTGCTTCAAGTTTTCCATCTATGACGCCCCTTTAGACGAAGTGGTGTGATCGGTATCATAAACCGCCTATTATTATAGCACATGCTCTCCCACCTGTCCGTAGATTGCAGCCCAAAGCTTAGGTTGAAACATTCCGGTCTTACAACCGTCTTATAACCAGGAATCTTTTCCAGCTAGAAAAAACATCCAAAGGAGGATGAGTATGAAAAAAAGACGAGTGACTCTCTTTGCAGGGGCATTGCTTCTAGCGATTACTCCATTTCTGTTTGCGAACGGGACGATCAAGGAAGCAACCGTGGCGGCGTCAGACAACGGTGGAATCCCTCTGGTAGGGTCCTACGACAATCTAAAAAAGCTGCTCCAGAAAGAAGGAGCCAATACCATGTACTTGTACGGCGCTCCGGCAATGGAGGGCGCGGTAGTCACCAAACAAGCTGCTCCCCAAGTGAGGTCTGGTGATTCCTCTGGTGCAGGGTCTGAGGCCAACTATTCGACAACCAATACACAGGTACAAGGCGTGGACGAAGCAGACATCGTCAAAACGGATGGCACCTATCTCTACCAAGCTACAAACAAAGAGGTGCGGATCATAAAGGCATACCCTGCCGATAAACTGGCGGTCGAATCTCGCATCACATATGAGGACGGGCTTTTTCAACCACTAGAAATGTTCGTTGATGAAAAAAGACTGGTCGTAATCGGGCAAGCTCACCAATCCACCCAGGCACCAGCTATTCCCATGTCTAAACGCGTCATCCCCCACTACCATGAAAAACAAACGGTGAAAGCACTCATCTATGACCTCGCTGACAAAAAACATCCGATTCTCACTCGACAGCTTGAAGTGGAAGGACAATACCTCTCCTCGCGAAAAATAGGTTCCAACTTGTACCTCACTGCAAATAACTATGTAGACACCTACCGAATTCTAGCGGAGAAGGAAGAGGTGCCGGGGCCAGTGTACCTAGACAGCGCTCAGGGTGATGAGTACAAGACCATCCCTTATAGTGATATTCGGTACTTTCCCGAAAGCATCCACCCTGACTATTTGATGGTTGCCGGCGTCAATCTGGATGATGCGAAGAAAAAAATGTCGATGAATACCTACTTGGGTGCGGGAGAAAACATTTACGCTTCCAAAGAAAACCTGTACGTCGCTGTTACTGAATTTAATGCTGTTCCCGTTAAAGTCAAACCCCAAGAATCGTTTGCACCTAAACTGATAGCGCCTTCAGTAGACTCCAAAACGACTGTTTATCGCTTTGCCATGGACAAAGGGAATCTCACTTTTTCCGGCAAAGGAGACGTACCCGGACGGATTCTCAATCAATTTTCGCTGGATGAGCACGATGGGTACTTACGGGTGGCTACGACAAGCGGAGAAATGTGGCGTACAGATGAAAATACTTCCAAAAACAATCTGTATGTATTAGGCAAAAACCTGTCCGTTTATGGCAAACTAGAGGGCATTGCCCCTGGCGAGCGCATCTACTCTGTACGCTTTATCGGGGATCGTGCATACATGGTTACCTTTAAAAAGGTAGACCCGCTGTTTGTCCTTGATTTGGCAAACCCAGAATCGCCCACTATACTAGGTGCCCTCAAGATTCCGGGCTACAGCGATTACCTTCACCCTTATGACGAGAACCACATCATCGGATTTGGCAAGGAAGCCGAATCGGATAAAGACTGGGCTTACTACCAGGGAATGAAAGTAGCTCTCTTCGATGTCACGGATGTCACCAAGCCAGAGGAAAAATTCAAGACGGTAATCGGAGACCGGGGCACAGATTCTGAGCTGTTGTCTAATCACAAGGCACTGCTGTTCTCCAAGGAAAAAGATCTCTTGGCATTTCCAGTGACCGTTTACGAATGGAGCGATGAACAAAAAGCGAAAAAAGACATCCGCGATTACGGGCAGTTCACTTTCCAGGGAGCCTATGTTTATCACCTTGATTTACAAAAAGGCTTTACCCTGACCAGCAAGATTACACATCTGGGCCAGGAAGAGATGAAAAAGGCTGGTGAAGGCTGGTACCAAAGCGAGAAAAATATCAATCGTATCCTTACTATTGATGACACGCTTTATACCGTTTCGGACAGTTACGTAAAAGCACAGCAGCTCTCGACAAAACGGCAGATGGGAACTCTGCCACTGACGAAATAGCGGTAATGCTCTGTCACGCGGACTGGTTCTGTGCTAAGATGGGTAAGTGAACGAAAGCGTTATATAGAAAGGGTGTCACTTTCGTGGAGTATCTTAGTCTAAATTTGACATCAACACTTGCAGGGGTAGCGGCAGTTATTTTGGTCATGTTTATTCGGCTGCACTGGCCCTTTCGTTTCCAATATATGGCCAACTTATTTAAACGTCGTCTGGACGTTCGACTGCGCCTGCTCGATGCCTCTTATCGCAAGAACCGTTCGCGTGCAGTAGCGATGCTGGATAAATCGACACACGAAATTATGATTGGCAATTATGAACTTGCGGAAAAGTTTGTTGTGCAAGGAATTAATGTCTGCAAAGAACAACCATCCTTGTTCAATCAAGCCATGATTCACTATTTGTTCTATAATTTGGCGATTGTCTATTATTCGTCAGGACGCTATAGTGAAGCCTTGGAAGTCGCTTTTCGCATTTATCAGCGTGATCAAGGTATGACTGACTCGCTTGCACTGATTGCTTGCTCGCACGCGCGTCTGGGTGAAGTGGAAAGCGCTCTGGAGGCGTATCAGCTCATTGCCCGCAAACGCTCCGCTCGCGATTGGAAGCTATTCTGTCTGGCTGAGATCGAAGCAGCCAAAGGGAATTACGAACATGCTCTCGCCTACCTGCGCCAATTGATGGGAAAATCATCAGACCGTTTTCTGCACCTCAATCGGTCCGAACTGGAAAAACGCTTAGAAGAATGGCAAAAAGCCGCTACTCAAGCAGGCTGAACCCACCCTATGCTATGATTCACACGACCGTACATGTGTTTAACGGTGTGCGGTTTTCTTATGGGAATCAATTGTGGAATTCTTGTGAAGGAAAATTTCCATATTTCTCCCGTAACTCTGCCCTAAACTATGAGGCATACATGCATGAAAGAGAGGCCATTATTTATGAAAAAATTTGATGTATCCATCCTTACAGTATCCGTACTCGTCCTCGGACTCGTCGTGTTGGGCGTATCCCAAGCCAAAGAATCCGGTGACTCTACAGGAGCGGTCGTAGCAACAATCGGAAACACCAACATTACTCAAAATCAAGTGTATGATGAAATGAAGGGCAACGTCGGAAAAGAAGCAATGGCAAACATCATCGCCACTGAACTGATTAAACTGGAAGGTAAAGCTCAAGGAATCACCGTTTCCGATCAGGAGCTGGATAAAGTCATTAATCCTGTGAAGGAAAAATTGAAAACACCTGAAAAATTCCAGGAATATCTGGATGAAAAGGGAATGGATGAAAAAGCCTTCCGTGAACGAACAAGACTTCTCTTGCAACGTGACAAGCTGATCGAAAAAGCTTACCCAACCACGGAGAAAGACATCACCGAGTATTATGAAAAGAATAAAGAAAAGCTGGGCGGAACATTGGAACAGGTGCGTGCGCAGGTAGAGGAAAAGGTAAAAGAAAGAAACAGACGTAAAAATAGTAAAGAGTGGTTGGATTCCATGAGTAAAAAGTATCAGGTTAAAGTATTGGATCCTGCACTCGAAGCCGTTCCAGAAAAAGAAGAATAACACTCAAAAAAAGACTTGTGTCAGCATCTGATGATGTGACAGAAGTCTTTTTTCTTGATGTTTATGGCTTGACGAGCGATATCAACTGTTGGATATAGGGAACGATCTCCCCTTGCAGAATGAATCCATGACCAGTTGCCAGGTACTCAATCGGCCAATCCAACAATATTTCCAGGCCGTTTGCCCAGACAAGCGCTCGTTCAGGTTCCTTTTGCGAAAAAGCCCGTACGTACTCTATATATGCTGCCTTGCACTCATCCTCTGTCCCCGTGATCTGTCCTAGTTCTGTCTTCCTCTTTCCCATGATAAGATGATCGCCAACAAAACAGATTTTGGTCAATGGGTCAAAAAATGCTACAGAGCCTTCTGTATGGAATCCGAGGTGTCTAAATCGGAGTACGGGTAGGTCCCCACCACTTCCAGTAAAGGTGTGACCGAAAAGCGTTTGTGAATAATCATCAAGCTCATAATAATCCTCAAGATGGATCCAATTGTTGCGAGAAGGAAATAAGTCAGCATTCCCTATATGATCCGCGTGTCGATGTGTAAAATAAACGTACTCAATTTGTTTAGCCTTGACTCCTATCTCCTCAAGCGCCTTTTGAAAATATGCACGCTGCTTGCGCAGATGGGAATCAATCACCACAAACGCATTACCTTTTTTGATCACGTAGCTGCTGATACAGCTATTCCACGATTCTTCATAGGTAATGATCGCCCAGGTGGAGTCTGTGATCGGTGCAATCGCATTGGTCATGCCTCCATCTCTCCTCTCCTCCCAGATACAGTTCCTTACTGATATTATACACAATCATACAGAAACGTGCTGTTTTTAACGTGTAAGAAATTTTAAGCGCTTCACCGTACGAAAGCACCCTTGATAAAATTTTCTGTAACGCATAACAAGGTCTCAGCGTTCGCATCCGGCAATAACTGTGGTAAAACCCTCCGCTATAACGCGGTCGCTCATCCTTGAACTAGCCTCGATAGAGGTTTTCTTATCATACAGTTGCCTCTTCCCCGAGACTGATCCATGAGCGTCCCTGTGACCGCTGAACGTTTACTGGCACCCCGAAAAAGCGAGAGAGTCTCTCTGCGGTCAGCACTTGATCATTCGGCCCAGCCTGATCAACCGCTCCATCTTTTAGTAATAAGGTGTGCGTAAAACAAGGCAGAATCTCTTCGATATGATGCGTGACATACAAAAGTGTCGGTCCATTTGGTTGCGCCGCAATTTGTTCGATCATGGCCAACAATTGCTCCCGGGATAGTAAATCCAAGCCTGTACATGGCTCATCTAGAATCAATAGTCGCGGGGAAGCCATCAACGCCCGGGCAATTAGTACTTTTTGACGTTCGCCTTGGGACAGTGCACCGAATGGTCGATTTTTAAGTGCCGCGCATCCAAATGTAATGAGTAAATCTTCTGCCTTTTTTACATCCTCCGCTGACGGTACTGAATACAAGCCAATGGTTGCCTCTCGTCCGCTCAATATGACCCGGAACGCTGTTTCGTGTTCATGCAGTTGCGCGATTAATGCCGTGCTTACCCAACCGATTGATTTTCGAACTTCCCGTAAATCTACGGTTCCATACAGGTTACCCAATACATTGACCTCACCGGAAGTCGGCCACGTATAGCCACAGATTATTTTTAGAAGGCTTGTTTTGCCTGAACCGTTTAATCCAACTAAACACCAATGCTCATTTCCCCGTACTTGCCAGTTAATGTTTTGCAAGATCGTTGTCTCATCTCTTTGCCAGGTAACTTTTTTTACATCAAGAATCATATCCGCTCCACTCCAGTCTCTATCTTAACCGAAATCTTTCTGATTATTACGAGTATACCTGTCCTTTCCCTTTCCATCAATTCTTTTGTACATACAAACAAACCTCCACGGGCACAACTGCTCACGGAGGTTTGTTTGATAAGCCTTGAAATTAAAATTCCCCTTGGATCTTGAACACGATTTCTGCAAACAGCGTTGCAAATAGGAAGGTACCTGTAAAGACAACCAGCGAGACAACAACAATTCGCCAGCTTAGTTCTTTGAACAGATGAATGTCCTTACCCAAGGACAGACCCGCGTAAGCGAGAATCGGAGTAGCCAAAGCCAACAGGTTGATCTTTGCAATTGCTGCTGCGGTAAACGCATTTCCTGGAAAGAAAGGCGATGTGGCAATCATGGCAAACAGGGAAATCCAGACAATTACGGGTGACTTGAAAGGGAGAATTTTTGTGAACCCTATCCCAATTAATGTAATAACAGCAAGTAAAAGGATACCCGGTAAGGAATCACCTGGGCCAACACCATATCCAATCCAGTTCCCAATAAGGGCAATGAAACCAATGAGTAAAATCGTCAGTGCTTGATTCATGCGCTGCGTCTACCTCCTTCTGTAGTGGAAGCGTTTTTGCGTCCGATAACAGGCTCAAGCCGTTTGTACAGGCGCTGAGTAAGAGGCAACGAAATGAAGATACATACGTATGTTCCGACAATGCTCATCATCAGGTTAGCTGCACCAGAATAAAAGGCAATATCTTTGGTCGCTTCTGGGAAAATAACGGCCAACGAACCAGTCGCAGCTGCCATCATACTGCCTGACCCAACCGCAGCTCCCATCGCCAAGGAAATCGGGTGAAACAGACCGCTGCTTCCTAAAAGACTCGCTAGAATAGACATATAAATGGCACCAAACAAGGTTCCGCAAATATAAACGCCTAATGCTCCGCGAGCTTCCGCAGAATTCGCGCCAAACTTGTCCACAATAATCGCCAGGTTTGGCTCACGGTCAAGTGAATAAGTGGCACCGATCGACTCGCGCTTCAGACCGAGCCACAATGCAACTGGCAGCCCCAGTGCAATTGTACCCACAATATGTCCCACTTCTTGAACTAAAAGGGATACACCCGAACCAAGCAGCTTTGGCAGCTCTGGCCCAATATTGGCACCCAGTTTGCAAATAAAGAGGAGAAAGGAAATTCCCAAGATATTGGCAGCAGCGTTCATTTCTTTTTCTTTCAGAAATTTAAACTTTGGCCAACTGATAACACCGCCCAGAATAAGTGCATACAGCATAGGGAACAACGCGATGACACCGATTCCTATGTTGATTTTCTTTGTACCGATAAACTCTGTCACTGCCACAAGTGCAAGCACAAGTAAATGAAGCTTGTACACATTAGCGCGTCCCTCAGTCATAATGTTCCCCCAATTCAATCTCTTCTTTTATTCCATGACAACCTTTTCTGCTGCCCGTACGAACAACTCTACACCGCGAACGAGGCAATCCTCATCGAAATCAAAGCGTGGATGGTGGTGTGGATAGGTAAAGCCTTTTTCCGGATTGCCTGCACCAAGCTGAATGAAGCAGCCTGGAGCTTTTTTCAGATACTCTGAGAAATCCTCACCTGGCATTACTGGGTCGATGTAGACAATGTCGTCTTCCCCCCAGCGCTCGCGAATGGTGTCTTCCATCAGCCTCGTCACCTTTTCGTCGTTGACAACGGAAGTGTAACCGAGCGAGTAAGTGAACTCATAAGTCGCACCATGCGCTTCTGTAATACCTTTGACGATCTTCTCAATCCACACCGGAATGTTTTTGCGGATCTCCTCATCAAAGCAGCGGGTAGAGCCAGTAATGGTCAGCGTATCTGGAATGATGTTGTAGGCTGTACCTGCATTCAACATAGTGACGGAAATAACCACCTTGTCCAATGCACTAACATTACGGGAAACAATCTGCTGCAAATGACTGATGACCGAAGCCCCAATTACGATTGGATCGACTGTCATTTCCGGTTGGGAGGAGTGACCGCCTTTTCCTTGAATCGTGATGTCAAAACGATCTGTCGAAGAAGTCAAGGCGCCATACAGGATTCCGAATTTACCAACAGGCAGGTAGGATGCCAAGTGGATACCAATGATCGAATCTATTCCATCCGCTGCGCCAGCCCTCACGATTTCTGCGGCACCGCCTGGGGGCAATTCTTCAGCGTGTTGAAAAATAAACCGTACCTCGCCTTTGATCTTGTCCTTATATCCCGACAAAATTTTGGCGGTGCCCAGAAGCATGGCTGTATGTCCATCATGACCGCAGGCATGCATCACCCCGGACTTACCAGAAGCATAAGGAACCTCGTTCTCTTCCTGGATCGGCAATGCATCAATATCAGCACGAATTCCGAGGACTTTACCTGGCTGGGAGCCAATCAGGCGGGCGACGACACTCGTTTTCGTCGGACGGGTCAACTCTAAATTACCAAAAGATTCTAACGTTTCATAAACGTATTGAGACGTCTTGTCCTCTTGGAACGACAATTCCGGGTGCTGATGAAGATACCTGCGCCAAGCAACTACCTGCTCCGCCACTTCAGCAGCCAGTTTCTCTGCATTCCAACTCATTTCATCCACTCCTTTTGCCTGTCAAACGTAATGCTATGCATTTGTGTTAAGTAATATTAAAAAAAATAGCTTATTGTGAATCTTACCATGCTTTTTTAAAAATAACAAATGTCCATTTCACGAGGACACTCCGTGCAGATTAACCTCCATTTCTGTCTATTCATAAGTTATTTTAGAATTTTTCGGCGATTATGTCCATGTTAAATAAACATTGCGAATGATAAAAAAATTTTATTGAGTCACATTAAAAAAAGCCTCTCAAGCCAACGAATTGGCGGTTGAAGAGGCCCCGCAAAACCTTCTTATTCGTTGTCCTACTTACGATACTTTGCCTCCTGCCGCTTGATCTCTTCCTCAGAGGTACCTAGCGCCGCCTGTGGACCTTGGAAATGCTTTTTATAGTAGGCTAAATCCATGATCAAAAGGACTACGAACATCACAATCAAAGCATAACCCGCCGTTTGATTGGGTGGAATCACCATCATGATGCAAATGAACACAATCCAAATGAGACTCAGCACATTGATCGGTTTGCTCCAGTTCCCTAAATTCCAAGGACCGTAATGTTTTCGCTGGAATAGTCCATTTGCCTCTGCTCGCAGCTTGAGATAGAACGGGATGCCATACGCTACATATAGCCCTACTACACTAACCGCTGTCAGAAACGCCAAAGTGGTATACGTCGTATTGGGGTTGATCGTCTTTACAATATAATCGAAAAGAGCAAGGGCAAAAGAAAGAATAATCACGAGCCAAATCGCTTTCGCAGGCGTCCTGTATCGGGTAGATATTTCAGCCCAATGACGGCTCCACGGCATGCCTTTATCACGGGAGAAAGCGTAAAGCATACGGGAAAACGAAGTAATGGAAGCAAGTCCGCAGAACCACATCGCAAAGGTAACCAGCCATAACACAACGGATCCGAACGTTCCGCCCAATGCTTCGCTGATAACGAAGATAAAAGCATTTTCCGCCTCACTTGCTGCCGCTGCATTCTTAATTGACAACGTGACAAACGCCAGCATAATAAATCCAAAAATAAACGAAAAAGCCACAGAAGTAAAAATGCCCCATGCAGCGCGGACCCTGGGATTGATCGTCTCCTCGATCGTGTGAGCCGAAGCATCGTACCCGGTAAACGTCCATTGGGCTTGCAGCAAACCTATCAAGAAAGCAATCGCGTATGGTTTATCTGAAAAAGTTTGACCTACTTGGAAAAGATAATCCAGTGGCTGAAGCTCGTGGCGTGAAAAAAATACCAGACTCCCTACGAGGATGACGACGACACCGATATGGTACCAGGCCGAAAAGTCATTCAGGCGTGCAACCAGCCGGATCCCGATATGATTGAATGTCCCATGAAGCAATAGTGTAATGCCAAAAAGGATTAAGGTTGTCGTTTCAGTAGAAGTATATCCAAAGGTACTCGCCAAAAGAGGATCTGCGAATAATGAGAAAGAATAATCAATGCCTGCCACGATTCCAATTTGTCCGATCAGATTGATCCAAGCGGTATACCAGCCCCACCTCTTGCTGCCTAAAATGGCGGCCCAATGGTACAAAGCCCCAGCAGTGGGAATGGCAGATGCTAGTTCCGACATAGATGCTGCGATCAAAATGACAAATAGAGCCACAATTGTCCAACCGAACCCCATCATTCCCGAGCCACCGTAAAAAAGTCCGTGGCCATAAAGGGAAACGGCCCCTGTCAGGATAGAAATAATGGAAAACGAGATGGCAAAGTTGGAGAAACCGCCCATATCCCGCAACAGTTCCTGGGCGTAACCAAACTTGTTGAGATCTTTTTTATCATCCAATAGTTGCTGTTCTTTCTCCGGCTTCATTCGTTCTCCCTCCGATCTGATCACGAATTTGATTTCGAGCCGATGAAGCTTTCGTGTTTGCTTTCATCAAATTTGCGGACACTTTCGTTGGCTCGATATCCAATCGCCACAGCTACACCAATGGTGATGAGTATCAGCACCACTCCAAGAAACAGCATAGCCTCCCCTCCTTTCTTCCTACATCTTTCATGTGACAAGGGCGACACGATTAGTACATTGTACGTATCAAACCCCGGGCTATACCATTTGTTCGGTGGATGCCGCTTTTGCAGGTGATCTTTTGGATGGGAAGTTTTCATGCACGAAAACGGGGTGTTCCTCGGGGATACTACAAGAAACGATGCCTTAGAGGGAGGGATTACCTTGATCCGTTTGGGCTATGCCTGTATCAGCGTAAACACAAAAAACAATCCGAACAAGAAGACGACGGTTGCCCAGTTAAACAAGCTCGAACCCGTGGCACGTATGAAAAAGCTGCGTCAGGTTTTGCAGACTAATTTTTTTAATTTAATGGACCTGCTTGCATACAACGTAGAACACCGGATTTTTCTGTATCGTCTCCCTTCTGAATTCGTTCCGCTCGCTACGCATTCTGTTGCTGCGCAGTGGGATTGGGCAAAAGAGTTTTCCTGGGATTTTCAAAAAGCCGGAAAGTTTATTCGCAAACATGGCATCCGGCTGACCGCGCATCCTGGTCACTTCAACATTCTCAATAGCGACAAGCCAGCAGTCATTGAATCAACCATCGCCGATTTCACTTATCACGCTCGCGTGTTTGATTTATTGGGATTAGATGATAACTCTGTTTTGGTTACGCACGTTGGAGGAGTTTTCGATGACAAAGCTGCTTCGCTGGATCGTTTCGTTAGCAATTTCGAGCGGCTTCCTGACCATGTAAAAAAACGCTTGGTACTTGAAAATGACGACACTTCTTTTACCATGCGTGATGTATTGGAACTATGCGAGCGGCTTGGTCTACCGATGGTTTTAGATATTCATCATCATACATGTCATTCTGATGGCGAAAACTGGATCGATTATTTACCGCGAATTATCCAAACATGGGGGAACCGCACACCCAAGATGCATATATCGTCCCCGAAATCTGAAAGTGAATTTCGCGCCCACGCCGATAATATTAATGTCGAGCAGTTTATCCAATTTGCCTCTTCCTTGGCAGATTACAATGTGGACATCATCTTAGAATGTAAAAATAAAGATGATGCACTTCTTACCCTCAGGCGCGAGCTAAAGAAGAAAGGAATTGGCGTAGAAGACTTTGCCGAGAATAGCCAATAAGTGGCTTCAAAATCATGACATGCCAAAGGACGCCACTTTTTTAGCTGGCGTCCTTTACTGCCTTTTTATTTAGAACGAACAACCACAATCACAACTGCCTCCATGCCCCGAGGAAGAATGTCTGTACCCTGATGATGAGGAGGAGCCACGTCCAACAGAGCTACTGCCTCTATGATGCCAAGATTGGCAGCGATCGTGATAATGCTTCATTCTACGTTGGTGATGTTTGTAATGCTTACGGTATTCATTGAATTTGCGCCGGTGATCACGATGCTGCTCACACTTGTGGTGGAAATAATGCATGCGATCCATGTGGAATTGGAATTTAAACAGATACAGTTCGATTTCCATTCCAGACTCTATTCCATGTCTTGGCGGCATCCTATTGGGCGATGCATTTGGTGGTCTACGGTTAGGCATCATAGAATTAGGCGGCATTGGGTTCGATGGCATCCGATTTGGTGGCATCGGATTTGATGGCATCATGTTTGGCCGTTTTGGATTCGCTGGCATCCGGTTTGGCGGCATCGGATTTGATGGCATCATGTTTGGCGGTTTTGGATTCGCTGGCATCGGATTTGACGGCATCATGTTTGGTGGTTTTGGATTCGCTGGCATCATGTTTGGCGGTTTCGGTATGTTTTGGTTGGGGGCAGGCATGATCGGTCTTTGCGGCATCGGTTGAACGGGCTTCACTGGTTTTGGGCTAGGCATCTCGGATGATGGATTCATTGGCGATGGATTTACCGGTGATGGCATCGACGGTGACGGCATGCTGGGCGATGGCATCATCGAGGAAGGCGGTTTCGGCATTTCTTTAGGGCGCCTCGGCTGTGCTGGAGGCATTGGCGGCATTTTTCGTCGCTTTTCCACGGAATCATACACGTCCTTTCGGATGAACTAACACAGTACATGGTATGACATTTATCCCGCTCAAGAGACGACACTCGCCCAGTTTATAAAAATGGACTGAGCCCGTTTTTTCGAAACTAGTGCAGTCGCCGTGACAATATGCATCTTGACTATACGTGTACTTTGGTTACAATAAACATGATAAATAAAAATAATCAGACAGTTGCATTTGGACGAAAGTGAGGAAAACGTATGCCACCAGGCTATAGGCTTACACGTTTTACCAAATCACATATACACCCGGGAAGAGGGGTTAGGATATTTTATCCTAACCCCTCTTTCTTTTCGTTCTCTGCTCTGCTAAAGGAGGAAAAACAATCATGAATAACCAAACTCAATGCATGAAACTGGATGGAAATCAATTGCGGATTGAAGAAGTGGTGTCCATTGCAAGAAGTGCTACTCCCATTGAACTAACGGCAGAAGCATTAGAAAACGTACGCCGCTCTCGTGCCATGGTTGAAAAAATGGTCGACGAGAAGCGAGTTGTCTATGGAATTACCACCGGCTTTGGCAAGTTCTCCGATGTCATGGTACAAGGAGAGGATTCGAGCAAGCTGCAGGAAAATCTCATCATGAGCCATGCTTGCGGAATGGGCGAACCATACTCGGTTGAAGTAGTTCGAGCCATGATGGCCTTGCGCATCAACGCTCTCGCAAAAGGCTACTCTGGAATCCGCGAAGAAACGCTCTTGCATTTGGTAGAAATGTGCAACCGCGGGGTCCATCCTGTCATTCCCCAGCAAGGCTCGCTCGGTGCCAGTGGCGACCTTGCCCCATTGGCTCACATGGTTTTAGTCATGCTCGGCAAAGGGCAAGCTACGGTAAACGGACGTCTTTTATCTGGTGCAGACGCGCTGCACGAGGTTGGACTTTCCCCGATTCGTTTGCAAGCAAAAGAAGGGCTTGCACTCATTAACGGTACGCAAGCCATGTCCGCACAGCTAGCTCTTGCCTTGCATGATTCACGGGTCGTCCTAGAAAGTGCCGAAGTGATTGCAGCCATGACCATTGAAGCACTGCGTGGAATCCCAAAAGCTTTTGATCCACAGCTCCACCTCGTTCGCCCTCATCCAGGCCAACAAGAGTCAGCCAAGCGTTTACTGCAGCATCTGGCGGGCAGCAAACGAACCTCTGAACAAGGGGAATTACGCGTACAAGATCCTTACAGCTTGCGATGCATTCCTCAAGTCCATGGCGCTACACGCGATACATTAGAATATGTGTGGACGACTGTTTCACGGGAGTGCAACAGTGTAACTGACAATCCTATCCTGTTTACGGAAACAGGGGATGTCATTTCCGGTGGCAATTTTCACGGACAACCGATGGCTTTTGCGGCAGATTTTCTGGCGATTGCCATTGCTGAGCTGGCCAACATTTCGGAACGGCGCACAGAACGTCTTGTCAACCCGCAGCTTAGCGGACTCCCCGGCTTTCTTACAGAAAACGGAGGGCTTCATTCCGGCTTTATGATCACGCAATATGTAGCCGCTTCCATCGTTTCGGAAAACAAAGTACTCTGCCATCCTGCGTCTGTCGACTCGATCCCGTCCTCTGCCAATCAAGAGGATCATGTGAGCATGGGCACAACGGCTGCCCGCAAACTGCGTACTGTCGTAGCGAATACCACCAAGGTGCTTGCCATTGAGTATTTAGCCGCATCCCAAGCCATTGAATTTGGAACTGGCGAGCTAGGTGCTGGCACAGGACGTGCTTATGAACAGCTACGCAAAGTTATTTCTCGTCTGCACGAGGACCGTGAGATGCATCCTGATCTCGCAGCCGCGGAAGACTTGGTTCAAAAAGGAACATTAGTTTGGGAGTAGGAGAAAGAAAACGCGGGCTGCTGATTCAAAGCTTCTCCGCTCTTTGGTAAAATGGAGGTAGACCAGTAAAACTACCTAGCAAGGAGGGCTGCTTTTTGAAACCATCAAATCCGTTAAGCCATCCTGCCCATATCTTACTCTTCGACGGCGTCTGTCATTTGTGTCACGGAGCTGTTCAGTTCATTTTACAGCGTGATCCAACAGGTCAGATTCATTTTGCCTCGCTTCAATCGGAAAAAGGCCGGGAGCTTCTGGCTTTCTACGAATATCCGCAGAATGAGATGCAGTCAGTCATCTTTATCACAAATGGAAAGTTATATACGAAATCTGACGCTGTTTTGCGTGTGGGTCGAAAGCTGAATAGCGCTTGGCCGGTCCTCTCTAGGGTCGCGCTCGTGATTCCCCGCCATTTTCGGGATGTCGTATATGACTGGATTGCACGAAATCGTTATCGCTGGATGGGCAAAGCCGAGCAATGCATGTTGCCCACTCCACAAATCAAGTCTCGCTTTTTAGAATAGCTTGCATACAAAAAGGAGGAACCATTTCGTTGGCTCCTCCTCTTTTTACGTCCTTATTTTTTTACTGCTTGTGGATGATCTTCGCTTACGTATTCAGCCGCTTTGGCATTTGCCTCTACCTGTGCAGGACTCTTGCTGCCAGGTATGACCGTCGTCACTGCCGGATTCTGAAGGCACCATGCCAGTGCCCACTGCGCCATGTCCATCCCAGCAGGCACTTCCTGCTCTTTGATCTTCTCTACTTGTGCAAGCAACTTACTCACGTGTTCCTGGTCATGTCTGTGACGGACGTCATTTCCTGCAAATACGGTACCTGGCTTATACTTCCCGCTTAAATAACCACTTGCCAAAGGCACACGTGCCAGTACACCCAGATCTTGTTGCTCACAGGAGACAAATACATCTTCCTCCGGTTTACGATCCAAGCGGTTATAAACGACCTGGATTGTCTGTGCATGTATTTTTGATGCTGCAGCCGTCTGATGGAGATTGTCGTTTTTGGCAATAGAAAGACCCAAGTGCCTGATTTTCCCTGCCGCTATCTGCTTGTCGAGCAGAGTCCACAGCTCATCGTTGTCAAAAGCTTCATCTGGGCCAGAATGGAATTGATATAGGTCGATATACTCCGTTTGCAGCGCTTTCAAAGAGCGATCCAATTGCTGCAGGACAGATGCGGCACTATAGTCATTTGTTCTGGTGAATTTTTCGTGAAAATGGTGACCAAATTTGGTTGCTACAATCCAATCCTCGCGTCGATCTTTTTTGAGATACTTTCCAATCAATTTCTCAGATAAATGATCGCCGTAGCATTCTGCTGTATCAATCAAATTGATCCCCAGTTCCTTTGCCTTATCCAGAATCTGGTCGACCTCTCCTTGGGTGAAATCCATTCCCCACTCGCCGCCGAACTGCCAAGTGCCTACTCCCACAACCGATACATGCAGATCCGTTTTTCCCAATCTCCGGTATTTCATTCCCATACCTCCCAAGTTTAAAAAATGCCCTGAGCGAACTGTCGCTCAGGGTGAAGTCAAAAATAAGAGTTATTTGTATTAAATACTTTTTTCAATGGACAATTGGCTAATAAAAGCTTGTGTATTGCTTTTACGCTCCTTGCGCATTTTCTTGCGCTCTTCTGCGGAGGCCATCAAGTTTTTCTCTTCTTCGGTTTCCGGAAGTACAGCCGGTACTTCAGTTGGATTTCCTGCTTCATCCAAGGCCACAAATGTGAGGAACGAGGTAGCCGTTAACACGCGCTCGCCTGACTGCAAATTTTCGGAAATGACTTTCACGAAAATCTCCATAGACGTTTTGCCTGTAGAGGAAACAAATGCTTCCAGGCAGATGGAATGCCCCATTTTGACCGGAGCGAGAAAATCAATCGAATCTATCGAAGCCGTTACAACAGGGCGTCTGCAATGGCGCATTGCTGCTATAGCAGCTACTTCATCTACATAGGCCATCATGGTCCCACCGAAAATCGTGCCGTGATAATTTGTGTCAGATGGCTGAACCAAGGAAGCTTGGATCGTGCGAGATGCTTGTGTTGTCTTGACGTTCATTTATGTTACCCCTTTGCAAATCTACTTCAAGCCTAACCCATCATAACACATGGAGAAGCAGGTTCCAATCATGCTTGTACACTTGCCTGGCTGTGCGAATCTGCCAGAATTTTTTCAATACGATTCGCTTTTTCTTGCAGTAAATAGCGAAGCAAAGGAAGATTCCATTCGTAAGCTGGACGATAGCCATCTAACGCAAACAGCTTGCCGTCCAAATGAACAGCTTGCCGTCTGCGTTCCTGGCTGGCACAATAAAATTGCTCCAAATAGTCTGTACCCCAACGAGAAAAGGAGGACGTCTCTTCGGTAACTGCTGTTAAGAGAATCGCCTCTCCTGTTTCAATCAAATCAATTGGATACAATTGGCAGCTTAAAGGTTTCATTGGCTGTACATCTTGCCCCGTTTGCTCGGCGTAGGCATGGATCGCGCACCCGTATCGCCCATTGTTTTCTTGATAAAAAAGGCAGTTGCCGTGCCGCATTCGAATCGTACCTGAAGGCTGCTTCTGATCCCAGACGTTTTCAGCCTGCCAGTTTGTCCGCTCCTGGTCATCAGACAATCGGCTGGCAATTGCGGGTACATGCTGCTCGATAATCGGAATTTGCCACTCTTCAACTGCATAAGGCTGTCCACCTTCGCAGCAGGTCTCTCGGTGGACACGCCGACAATTCCAGCAATCTAGATGAAACAAGGAGAGAAGCGCTGAAACATCTACTAGATACTGTCCTGCCTGGATCATTTTAGCCTTGTTCTTTTTGATGTATTTTTCGCAGTGGTACGCTTCCCTCTCCGTCATCGGATCGGGCGTGCCAACATAGCGAAAAGCATGCTTCGTCTTCATTTCTCAAGTACAATCTCCGCTTCCGTACCAAAAATACGGAGTCGCCCTTCTTGGTAAGTAGCCAAGTCTACTTCTTCGCCCGGGATCTCCATCAAGATTTCGACTGTCTCATCATTTTCTGCTGAAAAAAGGAGGAGCAAGTCTTTTTCATCAAACTCGTTGGCAGACAGCTTAACTCCTACCAACTGACCTTGGAATTGGGTTACCTCTTCTTCGTCTTCGCTGTCCGTGTCCCACTGTGTAAAAGTGATGGACGCTGTTTGCTTTTCAAAGTCATTCGCGAGTACGCTCAATAACCGCTCGTGTTGTTGGATCTCCATTCTTAATCCCTCCGCTTTCGTTCTTACCGCTCATCATATCAAAACAAGGGTTGAAGCAAAAGAAATACCGCCTCAAAGACGAAGCGGCTTCTCCCATTTGCTTAACTCACTTTACTGATCGTTTGAGCAAGTGCAAAATCTTTGCCAGTCAAGCCTTTTGCTTCGCGAGTGGCCAACGTAAAAGTAACCATCCCGCCATTCAGATGAATCTCCAGATGCTGACTGTCGGTCTCCATAAGCTCAGCAACCCGATTGACAAAACTGATCGCCGCAGCAAAGTCTGGGCAGTGATAGGTGCGTGATAAAGCCATCCGGTCCTCAACCAGCTTCCATCCTGGCACCTTGCCTAAATACAGTTTGACCTGTTCCAAAGACAGTCTGCTCAAGAGCGACGCCCCCCTTTTGTCCGATAATTGGTGATAACACCATCATATTCACCAGACGCAACGGTTAGTCACGCTTATCCGCGTTCTCTTACTGCTTGATCGCATAGAAAATCATGCGAGGAGATTCGCTTGCGACATACTCTTCGAACTGATAGTTGCCAAACACCTGAATCTGTCCGAACCCTGCTTGCTCGAGCATCGCAATCATCTGTTCCACTTGAAATAAACGAACTTGTTCGAGATACTCGCGCGGCTCCTTAGTCGCAGCTTCGTTGATCATAATCCGTTTTTTTACAAATCCATCCTGAATCCAACGCTTTTCTTCAATCAACATACCGCCAACTTCTTTGGTGGATTGCGGTACCAGATGAGCGGTTACGTAAGCGGGATTCAAATAATCAATAATGACTTCGCCTTCTGTTCTAAGAGCCTGCGCCATATTGCGGATGACCGACGCATTTTCCTCATCCGAAGAGAAATAGCCAAAGCTGGTGAATAAATTGACGACGATATCAAATTCGCCGCGATAGGGAATATTGCGCATGTCACAGCGGGCAAAGCTTAGCTGTGGAAAAGTGTTCTGTTCCTCAGCCAGTTGCAAAAGGACAGGTGATAAATCCACCCCAACCACTTCATACCCCCGGCGAGCCAGCGCACGCGAATGACGCCCGCTCCCACAACAAAGATCAAGTACCCGTCCTGTGTCTTTTATCGGCAAACGTTCAAGCAGATTGGCGATCTCTCCATCTGCTGCCGAGTCATCCCGGTGCCGATACACAAGTACGTAATCTTCGCGAAAGCTGCGTTCAAACCATTCTTCTGCCATGTCTGAGCTCCTTTTTGTTTCCAAGATGCACCTATTATACCACAGAGGGGTTTATTCGCAGCCGATTTCCCTTGTGGAAAGTGTAGAAAAAGACCTCCAGTGAAGCCTACAAGACTAGACACAACGCAAAAACACCCCCTATTGTCCACTTGCGGCTAGGAGGTGCTCATTATATAAGGTCGTTTTATGCTATAGACGTGTGGAACGCCCAATGCGAATTTTTTCAGCTACACGCGCAATGATGTTTTCTACGGACGCTGGATCCTCCACAACGTCGTACTCATTAATGTTGACCCGCAGAATCGGACAAGCATGGAAGGAGCGAATCCATTCTTCGTAGCGTCCAAACAGATCCTTCCAGTAGTCGATTGGTGTCTGCTGTTCCATCGGGCGTCCACGTTCCTTGACCCGATCAATGATATCGTCGAAGCTGCCTTCTAAATAAATTAGAACATCAGGATGAGGGAAGTACGGCGTCATCACCATGGCCTCAAATAATTCCGTATAAGTGCGGTAATCTTCTTCTGTCATATTCCCTTGTTCGTAAAGCATCCGGGCAAAAATTCCCGTATCCTCATAAATCGAGCGGTCCTGAACAAACCCCCCGCCATATTCAAACATTCTTTTTTGTTCCTTAAAACGTTCAGCCAAGAAGAAAATCTGCAAATGAAAGCCCCAACGCGACAAATCATTGTAATACCGGCCCAAATAAGGATTGTTATCCACTTTTTCGACGGAAACACGAAAACCTAGCTGCTCAGCCAGAGCATGGGTAAAGGTGGATTTTCCTACTCCGACCGTTCCTCCAATGGTAATGACCGCGTTGTTTGGTATCCCGTATTTTTCACGGATTTGGCTGTTTTGAAACCTAGACATGTACGCAACTCCTTATTCACATTACTTGCAAACGAATTGATTGTTATGCTTGCTGCGCCATGAGCGCACGAATCTTGGGCTGGACGCGATCGAGTACATAGCGTAGATCTTCTGGTCGATGCACGAAGTCCAGGTTGTCACAATCAAATTTAATGACAGGCGTGTCTGGATGATGCTTTTCAAAAGCGTCCATGAACGCATCATAATCGGCAATCAAATTTTCCATATAAGATACATCCATGCTCCGCTCTATCTCCCGGTCCCGCATCCCAATGCGCTTCATGACCGTATCCAGCGATGCCGTCAAATATATCACTAAATGGGCCTGCGGAAGGTCCTCTGTCAAGATATCATAGATTTTCAGGTACTTGGGAAGGTTATCGCCAATCAATGTTCTTTTGGCAAAAATAGTATTCTTGAAAATATTGTAGTCGGAAACAACTGAGGTGCCTTGTTTTAAGTAATGGGTATGAATATCCTGCAATTGCTTGTAACGATTGCACAAAAAGAACATCTCTAGCTGAAAGCTCCATTCCGCAATGTTTTCGTAAAATTTCCCTAAAAATGGATTTTCGTACACGATCTCTTCTAAAAGCTGCAGATCACATGCACGACTTAGTTCCCGTGACAAAGAAGTTTTTCCGATTCCAATGGGTCCCTCAACGGTAATCAATATGGACTTCATGTATGCTTCGAATCCTTTCGCGAAAATGAGAGCACTCCATATTTTAGCACGTAGGCAGACTTTTGTCGAAACCATTGGATTTTAGTCGAAATAGAAAAAACTGCTCTACGATCAGAGCAGTTTCCTGTACGGTGCAATTGTTTTGACTCTACGTAAAATATTCCACGCGCGCTCGCGGAAACAATCTCGCAATTTCGCTTTCCAAATGGGTTTGCAATGCTTTGGCCCGAATATCAGGATAGACGTACTTTCCTTTGCCATACTTGCCCCACTTGTACTTGCGTTCTTCCTCATTCATCTCCAGCTTCGTTTTCGGGTATCGCTGCAGGATCAAACTCTTGGCGATTTTGGTAAACCGATGCTGGATGAGCTCAAATGTCAAATCCTCCAACGCCTCAGGAACCAACTCCCCACGAAGTCTTTCCAGTAAATCCGTGTATCCCTCTTCCCATCCTTCAAACCAATACAGCGGGGCTAAAATAAAGCCGAGCGGATATCCTGCCCTCGCTACCTTACCTGCCGCTTCGAGCCGTTGACTGAAGCTGGATGTTCCCGGTTCAAAATTTTTGATGACATAATCGGCATTCATACTGAAGCGAAAGCGTGTATGCTTGTTGTGCTTGGCATCCAGTAAGGAGTCTACGTGATGAAACTTAGTGACAAATCGCAGGCGCCCAAACTCCTGCTGCCCCATAAATTCAATCGCTCGCTTTAAATTGCCGGTGATGTGCTCAATGCTAACCGGATCTGAGGTACAGGCTGCTTCGAAACGAGTAATCTCTCCCGGTCGCTGCGCTATATACTTTTGGGCTTGAGCGAGGATCTCATCTGTATTGACGTATACGCGAATATAAGGCTTCGAGCCGATATTGGTATTTAAATAACAGTAGTGACAGTGGGCTGCACATCCTGTTGCCAGCGGGATGGCGTACTCGGCTGACGGCTTGGAAGTCTCGAATTTCAATGTTTTCCTTACACCAATAACCAGTGTCCGTTTTGCGTTGCGGTATTTCTCTACATCCGTCTCACCAGGAATCCCCCGAACCTGGTTGTGGCTGGTCGTCATTTGCATCGGGATTCCTTCTAGTTGGAAACGCTGATATAGCTCCTGTCCCAGTGGATAATCCAAGGCATTCGGCTCCACAAACACGTAGTCCGGCACGAATAGCTTCGCTGCTTTTTGTCCAGCCTTTTCCGGTGCTTCCATAAGCGTAATTGACATAAACAAATTCACCCCTCAGCCTAGTATGGCCTTTCGGGAATGGACTGGCAGCAAGGAGATGGTTGGTTGGCGGTTGTTGCTACCCCAGTGTGCTTTTGAATTCGCTCAGCCATTTTTTAGCCTGCTCCTGCTGCTCAATTGGTACTTGCAGCGTATACAGATATCCGGCTCTTTTCGTTTTTTTGGACAGCAGCCTGACCTGAATTCCCTTTATCTCTAAAAATCTGCGGCACTCCTGGGCAACCCTCGGGAGACCGTACGATTCATGTATCGTTACCCATTTGATCCACATTCATTTGCCCCACCCTTTCGCCTCTTTCTTTACTGTAAGCAATAGATGGGCTGTAGGTTCGAAAAAAACGAATATCCTGCCATTTTTCTAAAACCGTTTTATCGATTCGGGCGTCTAATCTTATAGGAGGGGAAAAAGTGAACCTGGAACAACTTGTCCTACGAGCCAAACGCGGAGATGACGAAGCTTTTTTTCAAGCCATCTGTCTACAAAAAGAAAAACTGTATAAAGTCGCTTTCGCCTTCCTGCGCAATGAAAATGATGCCCTGGAAGCGATACAGGAAGCTACTTGCCGCTCCTATCTCAAGCTTTCTCGGCTGGAGCAGACTGCCTTTTTTGGTACGTGGCTGACCCGAATTCTCATCCACGTCTGTATTGATGAGCAAAAGCGACAGAAACGGCTCCTTTTAGACCCGCAGAAATTGGCACAGGAGCAAAAGCGGGAGGCTGACCTCCATGACCGAACCGTCGAGCGGGTGTATATAGAAGAAGCCCTGTCCCGATTGACCCCGACATATCGTCAGGTCATTATCCTGAAATATTTTGAAGATCGAACCATTCGGGAAATTGCTGTCGGATTAGGTCAACCAGAAGGAACGATTAAAACATGGCTACATAAGGCTTTGGGTGCCCTACGCAAAGATCTCGGGAAGGGATGGTGAAGAGCATGCAGGAAGACAATCAAACGGTGGATCAGCAAGTGGCTTTGCCTCTAATCGATCCATACATTCGAAATGGAATTCATCAGGCGAAGCAGCTTCAACAAAAGCGCCGTCGAATGCGCTGGGTCCGCCTAGGAAGTGGACTTGCAGCTTGTTCATTTTTGTTAGCCTTGTTCTTTTCCATCAAGCTCTCGCCTGCTGTAGCAGCTTACGTGAGTCACATTCCGGGAATGGAAAAGCTGGTCGAATTGATCAGTGATGACAGAGGCTTGCAACGGGCCGCTGAAAATGACATGGTGCAAAATATCGGAGCAAGTGCCTCCCACAACGGAGTCAGCTTTACGATTGATCAAGTCTTGATGGATCAAAAGCGTATGCTTGTTTTTTATACGATGAAAGCAAAGGAGAAACATAAGCTGTCAGTAAGTAACGTCGAGCTATTCGATTCTTCAGGTAAAAACTGGGAGTATGGAATTTCATGGTCGAGCGGTGATCTCCATGAAACAAATGTCATTCGCGATCGACTCGATATTTATGTCGGTGAAATGAATGAAGTCCCGGAAGTATTGATCGCAAAAATCACCCCAGCGATTGATAGCGTTGCACTAGATACTCCATTGTCTGTTACCTTTCCCATCGACAAGACCAAATATATTTCTTTGGATGAAAAGGTCTACCCTGTCATGAAACAAGTGGAGGTAGATGGACAGCGCTTTACTATCGAACAGATCGCCGTCTTTCCTACGCAAACGGAAGTGAGCATCCGTTTTGATCCTGACAATACCAAGCACGTCTTTGACTTTGATCAGCTCCGGCTCGTCGATGAAAAAGGGCAAACCTTTGCTTTTTGGGGGAATGGGGTCCCTTATCGCGATAACGGGCCAAATGGCGTTGTTTACCATTTGGAAAGTATGTATTTTGTTCAGCCCGAGAAGCTGTATCTCAAAGCAAGCGGCATTCGAGCGATTGACAAAGACAAGCTGCAGGTCGTCATTGATGCCAAACAGCAAACGCTGGAAAAAGCGCCTGACTCCCAGCTCCAGCTAACGGCTCTGCGGCAAAATGAAGATGTCGTCGGGATGGATTTCACTCTCGCTGTGCAAGAGCAAGACCTCCACCGCCATTATTCCCTCCTCAGCGAATTAACAGATGACGTCGGGAATGAATACGAGCATGTTCAAAGCACATCTTCAGTCGGCAATAAAAAGACGACCCATTCCTATGGATACTTGTTCAAGCGCAAGACGAATAAAGGGGCACCAAGCAGCTATCAATTTACGCTAAATAATTATCCAGTCCGGCTGCTTGGCGATTTCTCTGTTCAGGTTAAATAAACGACGAAATGCCCTACAGATGCTCGCGCTCCTGTCAGGGCATTTATTAATCAACTGTCATTATAGACGTACAATCAATCCACAACCGCCCAGTGATTCGTCGGTCCGTGGCCGCCACCCAGTTGGGGAGCTGTCTTGATCGCCTCAAAGATGAAGCGGTTTGCCTTTTCTACCGCTTGGACTAGTTGCGTATTTTTCGCCAATTCGGCAGTCAGTGCAGCAGAAAAGGTGCAGCCTGTCCCATGCGTATGACGCGTTTGGACACGCTCGTGAGAAAGCTCATAAAAGTCAGTACCATCGAACAAAATATCGACGACGGTATCGCCCTCCAGATGACCGCCCTTCATGAGGACATTGCGGGCACCCAACGCATGAATGGCACGTGCACCCTCGCGCATCTCTTCTGGTGTTCGGATCAGCTTCCCCGTCAAGCACTCGGCCTCCGGCAAATTGGGCGTGACGACTTCCGCTAGCGGCAGCAAATGTGTTTTCAAAGCGGCAATCGCCTCATCGAGCAAGAGCTTTGCTCCCCCTTTGGCAATCATCACCGGATCGACGACCAGTTTTTTCAGTCCGAATGCATGGATTTCCTCCGAAACCGCTTTGATGATCGCTGCATCAAACAGCATCCCCGTCTTGGCGGCGTCTGCACCAAGATCTCGCAGCACCTCGCGCATTTGTTGGGCTACGGCCTCGGTAGGCAAAGGATAAACACCTGCCACGCCCAACGTATTTTGTGCGGTAATCGCGGTAATCGCGCTCATCCCGTAAACGCCAAGCTGGTGAAACGTCTTCAGGTCTGCCTGAATCCCCGCTCCTCCTCCACTATCCGAACCTGCTATAGTCAACGCTTTCGCAATTGTACTCATGTGAATCTCCCTCCTACCTTCCACCTTTTCTCATACGAGTATATCATCCGATTGTCCCATTCGGTATACTTAGGAGTGATTGCCACATGTAAAGAAGGGATTGTCCTATGTCTTATCGCATTTTTTACTGGTTGACCGTGCTCATACCTACCATTATCATCGGTGGCTTTGAATTCGTTCGCCATGACTTCCTGTTGCCGTATATGTCTATGGAGACGGGGAATGTGTACATCACACTTTTAACTCTTTTGCTTTCTTATTTGTTTGCCACGTGGATGTTCCGCACGATTAAACGGATGAATGCCCGGATCGTCGAAGAGCAGGCACGCCGCGCTGTTTATGAAGAGCGCGAACGGCTGGCGAGAGAGCTGCATGACGGGATTGCCCAATCGTTGTTTTTCCTCAATGTCAAGCTGAAACAGGGACATCTGGACGACGCCCGCGTAGCGGTTTCTGCCATCGACAACCATGTGCGTCAGGCGATATTTAATCTGCGCTCCCTCCCCGAGGAAGGAAGCTTTGATCAACGTTTGGAAAAATGGCTGACCCAATGGAGTGCCTTGTCCGGAGTCGACGTATCGCACGAGGTGCGGATCAAGGAAAACTTTTTTACAGCCGCAGAAGAAGTCCAGCTATTTGGGATCATTCAAGAAGCGTTTGCCAATATCCGCAAACACGCCCGGGCGCGCCACTCCTGGATTCGCCTGACGACGGAAGATCCACGAAATTGGGTGCTTTTGGTAGAAGACGATGGAGTAGGCATCCCCAATACGTCTGCGGATTCCAAAAAATATGGTTTATCTATGATGCATGAAAGAGCCCGTCAGCTGCAGGCTGTTTTAGATATTCGAAAACGTGAGGAAGGTGGCACCACAATCAGCCTGACTTCACACTCTGGAGGTTATTCGCGATGAACGGTTACCGTGTCCTAATTGCAGACGATCACCCTATGGCCCGGATGGCGATTCGGAGTCTCCTCGACGCAGATCCTTCTTTTGAAGTGATCGGTGAAGCGGAAAATGGCGAGGAAGCTTTTGAGCTGTGCGGAAAACTACAGCCTGATCTCGTCTTAATGGATATCAATATGCCCAAGTGGAGCGGACTGGAAGCCACACGCGAAGTGAAAAAGGCTTTCCCGCAAATAAAAGTTGTGATCCTCAGTATTTCGGATGATGTTGCCGACCTGATTACCGCCATTCAATTCGGTGCGCAAGGCTACCTCTTAAAAAATTTGGAACCAGATGATTGGGTCAATTATCTTCATGCACTGCTGGGAGAGGACAGCGAGCTATCCCGTGAGATGGCGACGAGACTCCTCTACCGTTTTCGCCAAGAAGAACACGTGGATGAGACCGTACCCGATATCCTTACTCCGCGCGAACGGGAAATTGTCATCTACGTGGGCGCTGGAAAAACGAATAGAGAAATTAGTGAAGCCCTGATCATCGCCGAAAATACGGTCAAGAATCATCTGAAAAATATTTTGGAAAAATTGCAATTGGCCAATCGGGTACAGCTGGCAGCTTATGCGGTTCGCCACCATCTTGTCATGAAAAAATAGTCCCCGCTCGCATTCTTGACCAAAAAAGGTTGCTTTCAGCTTCATCAACTGTCATTCTTAAAAAGGAATTAACTCCATAGACAAAAGAACGCAGGTGATTCTCTATGATCGAAGTCAAGACTTCCAAGCTTAGCAACGGGGATTTAAATAGAGGCGTATTCGCAACATGTAATATCGCAAAAGGTGATCTCATTCATCAAGCTCCTGTCCTTCCTTATTTGAATGAAGAACATGAGCACATCGAGAAAACATTGCTTGGAGATTACGCGTTTGAATACGGTGCTAACCACACGGCCATTCTCCTCGGATACGGCATGCTTTTTAATCATTCCTATACACCGAATGCCACCTATGATATTAACTTTGATAACCACACGTTTGATTTTTACGCGTATACGGACATCGTGGCAGGAGAAGAAATCCTGATCAACTACAATGGTGATGTCGATTGTGATGACCCCCTCTGGTTTTATGAAGAAGAAAGTAAGTAACAAAAACAAATACCGTTTTTACACAAGCAGGCAGGTGACACATTCACCTGCCTTTTGCATATGCTGCTCTCACAGCCTCAACCAACATCAACTGACAAGTTGCCCAAAGGAACTAATTTTGTCCTTGGAAAATACTGTTGCGCGATGTCATTTTTTTGTGATAATGTTGCCTCAAGGAAACATTTATGCGCAAATAAAAAATATTTGAGGAGAGACAAACTATGAAATCTACATATCGCTCTTTTTGGAATATACGCTTTTTGACGGCAGTACTTACCACTTCATTGATCGTAGCAGGTTGTGCTAGCGGCAATAGCTCAACCCCTGCGGCCCCAGATGGAAAGTGGAAGGTCACAACGACTACAGGCATGGTCGCTGACATTGTGAATGAGGTGGGCGGTGAGCATGTAGAGGTCATTCAATTAATGGGAGCGGGCGTAGACCCTCATTTATACAAAGCTTCCGAGGGCGATATTAAACGGATTGACAACGCAGATATCATTTTTTACTCCGGACAACATTTGGAAGGAAAGATGATTGATATTTTTGAAAAAATGGGCAAAACAAAACCGGTCAAACCCGTCACTGCCAAGCTGACCAAAGACAATCTGCTCTCTGACCCAGCCTCCCCGGATAATCCTGACCCCCACGTATGGTTCGATGTTTCTTTGTGGATGAAGTCTGTTGAGCAGGTAAGAGATGATTTGATCGTCTTCGATTCGGCAAACAAAGACACGTATACGGCGAATGCAGAAAAGTATTTAGCTGAGTTAAAAAAACTCGACGATTACGCGAGAATACAACTAGACACCATTCCAAAGGAACAGCGTGTACTCGTTACTGCCCATGACGCCTTCCAATACTTCGGTCACGCTTACGATGTGGAAGTGCTCGGCCTGCAAGGTATCAGCACAGCTTCCGAATACGGCTTAAAGGATGTCCAAAGCTTGGTAGACACTCTCGTTGCGCGTCAAATCAAAGCCGTCTTTGTAGAATCATCTGTACCTAAGCGCTCGATAGAAGCTGTGGTGCAGGGAGCAGCCGCGAAAAATCATGTGGTCTCAATTGGCGGCGAGCTATTCTCCGATGCAATGGGTGCTCCAGGTACACCAGAAGGTACGTATATCGGAATGGTAAAGCACAATGTAGACACAATCGTGAACGCCTTGAAATAGAAAGTTACCTAGAAGAAAGGATGAGTAGACATGTCTTATGCAACAACTATCGCCCCGCTTCGTGTGCGGGACTTGACCGTCGCTTATCAAAAGAAACCCGTTCTAAGAAGTGTTCATGTGGAGGTTCCCGAGGGAAAACTCATTGGGATCATCGGACCAAATGGGGCCGGCAAATCCACCTTTATCAAAGCTGTTCAGGGCTTGATTCCGATCGCCTCCGGTGAGACGCAAATCTACGGCAAACCTTATAAACAGCAAAGAAAGCTGGTCGGCTACGTTCCACAGCGTGAATCCGTAGATTGGGATTTTCCTACCGACGCTTTAGATGTCGTACTGATGGGACGATACGGCCGTCTGGGTTGGTTCCGCCGTCCGAGCAAGGCTGATCGTGAGTTTGCGATGGAATGTCTCAAAAAAGTCGGAATGGCTGACTACGCGACCCGCCAGATCAGCCAGCTCTCCGGTGGTCAGCAGCAGCGTGTCTTTCTTGCACGAGCACTGGCACAGGAAGCACAGCTTTACTTTATGGATGAACCATTTGCTGGTGTAGATGCTGCTACTGAAAAAGCGATCATACTTCTGCTGAATGAATTGAAGCAGCAGAAAAAAACAGTACTGGTCGTGCACCATGATTTGCAAACCGTAGAAGAGTATTTCGACTGGGTGATTTTACTGAACCGCCGTGTCATAGCCGCTGGACCTACGCAGGAGGCATTCACCTCAGACAATTTGCAAAAAACATACGGAGGTCGTCTCCATGTCCTCGGTAATCAAGTGCTGCTCACTAGCTCATCTGCAAAGGAGGAGATCGTGCCATGAATATTTGGTTAGCCCTGCAAGATCCGAATACTCAGTGGGTTTTGATGGGTTGTGTATTACTTGGCATTAGCAGTGGAATATTGGGCTCTTTTGCGTTTTTGCGCGGACGCTCTCTCGTCGGTGACGCCTTGGCACACGCTGCTCTGCCAGGTGTCTGCCTCGTCTATCTGCTGACGGGATCTAAATCGATCGGACTCTTTCTCATTGGAGCTGGCATTGCGGGACTTTTGGCTACCTATTGCATCACTGCGATTTCTCGTCATACACGAATAAAAGAAGATACATCACTGGCCCTTACCTTATCCGTCTTTTTTGGGATTGGGATCGTTCTCCTAACCTTTATTCAGCACAGTGCGAGCGGTAATCAGAGCGGTCTGGACAAATTTTTATTCGGGCAAGCGGCTTCTCTTGTTTCCAGTGATGTCATTACGATCATGATTGTAGCTGCTGTACTAATCATTGCCACTGCATTGTTGTTCAAGGAGTTCACCCTCCTCTCATTTGACCCTGGATTTGGCAGAGGTTTAGGCTTTCCTATGGGCGTCCTCGATGGACTCTTGATGGTCATGCTGCTCATGTCTGTCGTCATTGGGCTTCAGGCTGTGGGCGTGGTGCTCGTAGCAGCCATGCTGATTGCTCCGGCTGTTACCGCACGCTACTGGACAAATAAACTTAGCAGGATGGTCGTGCTCTCGGGTATCTTTGGTGCTTTTAGCGGCGTATTAGGTACCTTGATCAGCACGCAACAGGAAAACCTGCCTACTGGTCCGACCATCGTCCTCTCAGCGACCGCTTTTTTCTTGATTTCGTTGCTCTTCTCTCCCCACCGTGGCGTTCTTGCTCGCCTTGTACGCTATTTACGCATGCGCAACAAAGTTTTACAAGAAGACGTTATGCAAGCACTGTACGAACGGCTGGAAGAACAGATCAAGAGTCGGCCAACTAGCGTCTATCACGGTTTTAACGCTACCAATTTGGCACAAAAATGCGGAAAAAGAACCACAATCGTACACAAAGCTCTAAGGGATCTGGAAAAGAAGCGATTGGTATCAGGGCGATCTCAAACACAAGTGGATGCGTTTTGGACGTTTACACCTGATGGTTTGCAAACTGCACACCGCCTCGTACTCAATCAACGATTGTGGGATGTATACCATATGAATCAGAATCAATATCACGACCTGGAGATTGATTTGAATCAGGAGGAGCTCGCGCCACAGCTATCCAGTGAAGCACTGTCACTAATGCTCTCTCAATTGAAAGCATACGACTTGACACCCGAGCTTCCGACACATGGCGGAGTCTCTCGCATGTTGCACCCCTCGAACCAAGGAGGTTTGTCCCTGTGAATACATTTTTGATCATCCTGACGGGTGCATTGGTCGCAGCTTCGTGCGGTTTTCTCGGTTGTTTCTTGATCTTGCGCCGAATGGCCATGTTGGGAGACGCTATCAGTCACGCTATCCTTCCTGGGATCGTCATCGCCTTTTTGTTTAGTGGAAGTCGAGAAATTTTGCCCATGCTGATCGGCGCTGCCCTGATCGGGCTCATTACCGTTTTTATCGTCCAACTCCTGCACCAAAGCGGTGTGAAGTCAGATGCGGCTATCGGTGTTACTTTTACTACCTTGTTTTCTGTAGGGGTAGTGCTCGTCTCCCTCTACACAAATCAAGTGGATCTCGATCTGGATTGTGTCCTGTATGGAGAGATTGCTTATGTTCCATGGGATACATGGCAATGGGGCGGCATTGACATGGGGCCTCGTGCTTTGTGGGGCGTGGGCAGTGTCTTTCTATTCAGCCTCTTGATCATTGGCTTGTTTTTTAAACAATTCAAATTGTGCAGCTTTGATCCCGCACTGGCAGCTGCCATCGGAATCCCAGTTGTTCTCTTTCACTACCTTTTGATGACGCTCGTTTCACTCACCACGGTTGCCGCTTTTGAAAGTGTGGGGGCTATTCTGGTTGTAGCCATGCTCGTCGTCCCCAGTGCCACAGCTTATCTGTTGACAGATCGATTGCATCTGATGCTACTCATCAGTATGGCGGTGGGTGTTCTTTCAGCAGTATTCGGCTACGTCCTCGCCTCGCTCCTGGACAGTTCGATTGCTGGCGCCATGACCACCGTAGCTGGCCTGCTCTTCCTGCTCGCGTTTTTCTTTTCTCCTCGTCACGGCATGATTGTCAAAGCAATAGCCCGTCGAAAAGTAAGTATAGGCGAGCTGTAAAATAAACAATGAATACATCGATGATCAAAAAAGGACCCAGACAGGTCCTTTTTTCATTTAGATGAACACATACACGATTTAAGGTAACTTTTCCAAAAAGGAAAGCTCAAGGCCCGGCGCCACTGCTTTTTGCTCAACCACTCGAAAGCCATGGCGTTGATACAGCTTGATCGCAGGTTCGTTCAATGCTCCCGTGGACACAATCATTTTCTGCCAGTCCGGTTGTGTCTTTTCCACATGCTGAAGTAATTTGCTGGCAATTCCTTTGCGAAAGTGATCAGGGTGCACCATCATCCGGTGAATATCCAATGTCGTACCCTCAAGCTTAAAAGAAATCGCTCCTGCCAGCTCTCTGCCCTCCGTGTAGCCTACAAACGTCTCTTGGCAATTCATCAGATCATCGACTGATTCACGCAGCGGAGGGAGATCGTCCCAGCCGATTAGTTGGGCTTCCACTCGATAGGAGGCTTGTTGCAAGATCCATATTTGTTGTACCGTATCTTGATTCGTAATAGCAAGCGATTGAATCATTTTTACTTCTCCCTTCCTTGTTTCCTTAGCTATTGGAGGCTGCATCGTAACTATAATAGACATACGGGTCTTTCGGTGCTTTAACTGGCTCTACGTGGTTTGCTTTCAGTACCAGCATTTCGTAGCCGTCAACTTTTCTTATTTCGATCTTCCCGCGAACCTTCACCCAGCTATCTTTTGCCCACTTGCTGCTGTCCGGCTTTTCCACCAAAATGCCAAACACACTGGCATCCGCGGTGCAGCAGGAAACTGAAAATCTCGCTACGACAAATTGCTGGGCAGTAAAATCAGGTTGACGATATACAAACCCGAGGGTCTCCAATTCTTTGCCTGCGAATTCCTTGGCGTACAGCTCTATCGTAGTCAAACCGTCGAGAAACACTTTATCATCGAGCGAGATGACCGGTTGTTTATACAAGGATACCGCCATATCCGTATAAAAATCGCCAAATCCATTCGTATCAAAACGTTTTCGAATCTGTGCTTCGTCTAAAGTCTCAGGTGGATTGGCTCCCTTTTCATTTTGACTCTCATTCTCCTCTTGCCCTGTTGAATCCTCTTTTTCGCCTTCTGTTGCGGACCTCGTATCTCCTTGCTTCTTAGTCTTCTGTTCTACGGTAACATCCCCTTCTTGAGCCGACTGCTCTGTCGACTCTGTAGCGACCGCAACCTCCGCCAGCTTTCGAACATCACTGCTCAAAAGCGTAATTCCCCGCTTTTCCGCGACCGCGCTCCCCAAAATTTTATCAGGCATCAAAAACCCCATGGCTAGCGGTAAAATAAACAATCCATACACGACAATGGACGTCCAAGGAGATCGCGGTACCTTATGTACATCGTCACACTCACAATCATAGGCACTCGCACCCACAAGTGCTTGTCGAATACTAACGATCGTTAACAAAGCTAAGATGCCCAATGTTACATAGCTAAACATGTGCAACCTGGGAGCTAGATAATGGCTTAGCTTTTCGGTCACAACCAAATAGGCTAATAGCAAAGTAAATCCTGTCAAAATGACACTTCGTATCAGATAGTGACGCTTCAAATGAACGTGATCCATGTTTTCCCCCCTTATTAGACCGGCATGAGCATCGTAACTGCGAGCACGAGAATCGTAACGGCAACGACGAGCTTGATGACGAAACCAAAGCGGAACGTACTGAGCAGCATCAATGTTGTTTTAAAATCCAGCATGGGGCCAAAGACGAGAAAAGCAAGTAATGAGCTGCTATGGAACGTATTGGAGAAGGAAGCTGCGATAAAGGCATCTGCCTCTGAGCACAGCGAAAACAAATAAGCCATCCCCATCATTACAAGATTAGACGTAAGTGGCGTCTGGCCAATATCTACAAGTAGCTCTCTACTGACGAAAACCTGCAGCAACGCACTTACAAAAGCCCCGAACAACAAATATTTCCCCATATCAAAAAATTCGTCAACGGCGTGCGAGAATGTCGCTGACAGCTTTCCGCGCATCGCCTCCGTATGGGCTGCCTCATGTCTGATTTGCGCTTCCATCCCCAAGCGCAGCGGATTCTTCTTCACAAATAAATAAACGAGCAAACCGACGATTACGGCAACGAGAAAACCAGCCACCCCGCGATACAGGGCAATATCGGGCTGACGTGAAAATGCGATATAGGTCGAAGACAGCACGACAGGATTCACGATAGGCCCTGCCAATAAAAAGACAATCCCGACAGGAAGCGGCATCCCTTTTTGGATCAATCGCCGAACTACGGGGATGATCGCACATTCACAGACGGGGAACAGGAATCCGAGCAATCCCGCAAATGGCAATGCGATCACCATCCTTTTAGGAGTCCAGCGCCGCACCTGTTCCTCCGTGATAAATGTCTGAATGAAGGCTGAAAAAAATACGCCCAACAATACAAAGGGGATGGCTTCTAAAACAATACTGAGAAAAAATGTTTTTACATCTAACCAATGAGGGGACCATTCTATTTTCCAGCCCGAGAATACGGTGGCATTTCCGTTGACCGTCAAAACGACAACAGCAAGTCCAAGAATGAGCGCCCCGAGAATCTCTACGAAAAAATGCCGGATTTTCGCGAGCAAACAAACTTCCTCCTTTTCAATACGTAAATCGTTATCATTCCTAATTATATACGAAATAGCAAAAATCCTGCTTATAAATCCTAATTTTGTGACTAATCGCCTATCTCCGCGGGCTTTTTTTTCCAGTTCAACCATTTTATAATAGAGAAACACACCACACTTCCTGCCACTTCTCTCCATTCCACTGGGAAATGAGGCGAGTCCCCAAACTAGCCGCTCACACATGATTTGACGTAACCCGGTGTCCAGAGCCACATCACTCTGAACGATAGGAGGCGTCACGCATGAACCATCCTGATTTTCGCCATCTGCAAACGAGCATGGAAGACGTAACGAGAGCTGCCTTGGACGACAATACAGGCCCTCAAGATCCCACCGAATTTCACTCCCTGTACGATCGTTTACATGACGCAGCCGAATCTCTTCCCCCGCTTTACCGTGAACATGTATACCATCCGTTTATGCAAGCATTGGACAAGCTCTCTGAATCCGGGTTTACCAACATGCTCCGACGTGACCCGCAGAAAGAGCGGGAGGCAGGGCTTTTTTGCGATATTGCCCAAGCCATCTTGCAAAACAAAGAAGGGTACGAAAAAGAAGCGACAGATGCTTTTCAGGAAGTGGTTAGTGATTTGTATGACGGCTTTTTAAGCGAGGAAGACAGAAAAGGAATCAAGCCTCCCGATCAGAGCTTGATCGCTCCCCTCGTAAAATGGGGACGGCCACACTATGGTCCTTACACGTGGACTGTAGAGGCAGCTGCTCATTTTGGCCTCAACACCGGGATTGTTAATCTGCCACCGGCGAATGCCCGCCATGGACTGTTGGCGTGGGCCGCACTCGGTCACGAAACAGCAGGACACGATATTCTGCACGCTGACACCGGACTTTTGGGTGAATTGCAGCAAACTGTTTATGATGCTCTATGGAATGCGCTGGACAATCGATTCCTGGCCGATTATTGGTCCCTGCGCCTTGATGAGACTGCCTCCGATGTCCTCGGGATATTAAATACGGGACCTGCGGCAGGCATCGGATTAATCGGATATTTCCGAGGACTAAATCAAGCGTACACCGGTAAACCAGTTCTTCGTAATACTGGCTCACAGAATGATCCCCACCCTGCCGATATTTTACGAGGCTATTTGGCCGCCGAAACCGTCCGTTTGCTACAATTTGACAACGCTACCGATTGGGCAGACGCCCTGCAAGAAGAAACAGACAAGGACCTGGGCTCCATTCAGTTAGGCAGATTAAAAGTAGATGCTGAGGTAGTCAAGCAGTCCGCAGGTATTGTAGCGCGTGCGATCACTCAGACTCGGCTCATGAGCCTAGAAGGACACGCCCTCGGGGATATCCAAAACTGGAACAATCATGATGAGAGAATTACCGCGGAAATACGAGCTCATCTAGTCAGTACGGCTACTGTTCAAGATTGCATTGTATCTGGCATGTATGCAGCCCATGTGGTTGCAGCAGCCGTTACCAGTGCGATTGCAGGTGATGTGCCTGTCGAAACCGCATTTTCAGGTATGACTGGTCTGTTGAAAAACATGCACGATGCCAATCCTTCCTGGGGCCCCCTCTATGTGCGCCATCGTGGAGATTTGACGCCCCACCGAATTTACACGCGCTCTGCAAGCTGACCATGCTTTTTTCACTAAAGCCTAATGACAATCATGATTTTCATATGCTTTTGATACAGGAAAATAGGCCAAAGAAGACCGCTTCAGGCAAATAGCGGTCTTTTTTTCAAATAACATTCAAACGATTACTTGAATATTAAAATGTTTATGGTATTATTTAGTTGTAAACCGACGGAAAGAAGGCGTTTTAGATGAACGACTACGACGTAATCGTCATTGGAGCAGGTCAAGCTGGCCTCGCTATCGGTTATTTTTTAAAGAAGGATCAACGCCGTTTTCTCCTTTTGGAACAAAACAGACAGATTGGCGACAGTTGGCGTGAGCGATATGATTCACTCGTTTTGTTTACTCCCCGCCGCTATTGCGATTTGCCGGGCCTCCCCTTCCCTGGAGACCGAGATGGATTGCCCACTAAGGATGAAGCAGCAAACTATTTAGAAATGTACGCCCAGCATTACCAATTGCCAGTCCAATTAGAAACAGTTGTTGTTCGGGTAAAGAAAACGGATACCGGCTTTGCCGTTACTACGAAAGACGAGGTTTTTCACACCAGAAATATCGTCGTGGCTACAGGTCCTTTCCATACTCCTTACCTGCCTCCGATTGCGTCTAATCTGGCAGAAGGTATCTTACAGGTGCATACGGCCCACTACAAAAACGAGCAGCAATTAAAAGAAGGGCCCGTACTGGTAATAGGGAGTGGCAACTCAGGTGCACAGATTGCCGTAGAGCTTGCCTCCAACAGGCCAGTTGTTTTTTCGATGGGGCAAACCCGTTCATTTCTGCCAATCTCCATTTTTGGAAAAACTATTTTTGATTACTTGCGGGCATTTGGGGTGCTAACCGCTCCGGTCACATCGTGGTTAGGAGCACGCCTGAGCAAAATGCCAGACCCTATCTTTGGATACCAGGCCGAATTACGCCATCTGGAAAAGGCCGGACAAATTCGGATGGTACCTAAAACACTTCAGATCTCTGGAAACAAGGCAACATTTGAAAATGGCAGTGAGGCGGAAATTGCCAATATCATCTGGGCAACAGGATTTCGGGCAAGGTATGAATGGCTGAACATCCCGCAAGCATTAAATGAAGAAGGACTGCCAGTTCACCAGCGGGGAGTGTCACCGGTGCCGGGACTTTTTTTCCTCGGTCTTCCCTGGCAGCACAGCCGCCGCTCTGCTCTCATGGCAGGAGTCGGTTACGATGCAGCTTACTTGGCAACAAAACTATAGAGGAGGTATCATTATGGGTCACCATCACGACCACGGAGACGGACATGGGCATCATCATCACGGTAAAGGCGCTAGCAAACGGGCCTTACTCGTTTCCTTCATCATCATTACCTTATTTTTGATCGTAGAAGTCATCGGTGGTTTTATCACCAATAGTTTGGCATTACTCTCAGATGCCGGGCACATGCTAAGCGACGCATCAGCCCTTCTACTAAGCCTGGTAGCGATACACATTGCAGCTCGTCCGCCGACAGCCAAGCGAACTTTTGGCATGCACCGCTTTGAAATTTTGGCGGCTCTTATAAATGGGGTCACCCTCGTCGTGATTTCGCTGTTCATTTTTTGGGAAGGGTATCAGCGTCTCTTTGATCCGCCACAAGTTGCAAGCGGGAAAATGATCATCATCGCGACGATCGGCTTGTTGGCAAATATCGCCGCTGCTTTCGTTCTCATGCGCGGCGACTATAAAGATAATGTGAATGTACGCAGCGCATTTCTCCACGTACTCGGTGATCTTCTTGGTTCGGTTGGTGCCATCGTGGGTGGGATCCTCATGTGGTCATTCGGCTGGTACATTGCCGATCCGCTCATCAGTATTGTCGTTGCCGTCTTGATCATGCTTAGCGCATGGCGTGTCACCAAAGAATCCGTCAATATTTTGCTAGAGAGCACACCATCCCGTATCGACTCGACACAGGTAGAAAATAGACTGAAACGGCTATCTGGCGTAACGATGGTACACGATCTGCATATTTGGACGGTCACATCTGGATTCGACTCCCTCACCTGCCACTTGATCGTGGAAGACGGTTTGCCTAGTTATCCCGTTTTGAATGAAGCGCTCGAACTTCTCCAACGTGAATTCGGGATTACCCATGCCACCATCCAAATCGAAAATTCAAGCGTTCTTCACGAAGAACTCACATGCCAGAGCAGTTCAAATGAGCACAACCATAAGGATGAGCGCCACAGTTGCGGCGACCATGCCCATTAACGTTATCTCCGCCGTCTGATTCATACTGTTATGACCGTTTTTGAATTCAACAAACGTCAGCGCCAAATCCAGATCAAGGATTTGGCGCTTTTTGGTCCCTTTGCGTTATTTCAAATGGTTATTTACGTAGGTTGGCAAGTGAAAAGAGGACATGAAAACGTCGGGAGTAATGTATTTGGTCGTTTGTCCGGGCAATCGGCTCAGATTCGCCTGCAACGGGTCCCATTTTTTTGACGCAATGGTAAAACTCCAGATACCTCCTGCAAACGATGGAATAGTAAACAGGTACACACGAACGATCGGAAAGAGTTTTTTCAAATTACGATAGGTGTCCTTGAGAATATGACCGTAGTAAAAAGGAGAGCCAGACTGAAAAACGACAATACCCTCTTCATTTAAAGATTGGATGACTTGATCGTAAAACGCAGGTTTATACAAAACCTGGGCGGGACCGTACGGGTCAGCACGGTCAACAAGCAAGACGTCATAGAGCTCTTTTTGCTCTTTCAACCATACTGGTCCATCCTGATAAATCAACTGGACACGTTGATCCTGCATCTCCTTCCAGTCATTAGGAAACCACTGGCGGCATATTTCTACTACCCGCTCGTCAATTTCTACTACATTTACCAGCTCTACCTCTTGATATTTCAATATTTCCCGTGCTGCTCCACCATTTCCTCCACCGATGATAGCTACCTTTTTCGGAGACGGGTGTGTGACAAGAGGCACGTGGACAATCATTTCGTTATAGATAAAGCCATCCTTTGCCGTTACTTGCGGTGCGTCATCTAATACCAGCATTCGGCCAAATCCCTTGTTCTCCGCGATGCTGATACCTTGATATTTTGATTGCTCATAATGAAGCAAGGCGCTTATTTTATAAGCCATCTCTACATCCAACTCCACAACCTCGTCATTCAACCACAATTCCTCTTCATTTTTTTCATAACCGATTAACGATTCCCGATATTTCACGGTCATGTCCCCTTCATATTGATGATTGATTCTAAAACAGTATGCAGTTACAACAGTGGAAGTGCATCCTGTCAAAAGGCAAAAAAAACATCCCCTGCAGCATGTGCAGGAGATGATATACCTCTCATTATTAATCTTCCATCGTAGACAGGTCGCCCGTTGGCAATCCCAGCTCCCACGCCTTCAAAACGCGGCGCATGATTTTTCCTGAACGAGTTTTTGGCAGTTTGTCGCGGAATTCGATTTCGCGTGGGGCAGCATGGGCAGCCAGTCCTTCTTTGACAAACTTGCGGATATCTTCCATCAAGGCTTCACTTGGTTCGTGGCCTGCACGCAGTGAGATGAATGCCTTAATAATTTCCCCGCGAAGAGGATCAGGCTTGCCGATGACACCCGCTTCTGCTACGGCTGGATGCTCAACCAGCTTACTTTCGACTTCAAATGGCCCCACACGCTCGCCGGACGTATTAATAACGTCATCAATGCGTCCTTGGAACCAGAAGTAGCCTTCTTCATCCTTGTAGGCTGAGTCACCCGACACGTACCAGCCTGGGATGCTAAAGTACTCTGCGTATTTCGCTGGATTGTTCCAGATTTTTCTCATCATGGCAGGCCATCCGACACGGATCGCCAGATTACCCATACGGTTAGGCGGGAGCTCATTGCCTTGATCGTCAATGATCGCTGCGTGAATACCAGGGACTGGTTTTCCCATCGAGCCTGGCTTGATTGCCATGCTGCGGAAGTTGGAGATCAGTTGTCCTCCCGTTTCCGTCATCCACCAGTTGTCGTGAATTCGATGATTGAACACTCTTAGTCCCCAATAAACAACTTCCGGATTCAACGGCTCGCCGACACTCAGCACGTGACGCAGGCTGGACAGGTCGAATTGTTTGACTACTTCATCCCCAGCGCCCATCAACATGCGGAACGCCGTCGGTGCGCTGTACCAGACGCTTACTTTATATTTTTCAATCGTTTTATACCAATCTTCAGGTGTGAAACGTCCGCCTCGGACTACGTTGGTCACCCCGTTTAGCCACGGGGAGAAAATACCATACGCGGTACCTGTTACCCAGCCTGGGTCAGCGGTGCACCAGTAAATATCGTCTTCTTGTAAATCCAATACCCATTTGCCCGTTTGATAATGCTGGATCATGACATTATGAACATGCAGTACACCTTTTGGCTTTCCTGTTGATCCAGAGGTATAGTGCAGGATCATTCCGTCTTCCCTGTCCACCCACTCGATATCGAGTTCAGACGAAGCCTCTGCCATTGCTGCGTCGAAGCTCACTTCTCCCTCTTTCAGCTCATCTTTCGCCCCTACCAAAATGACGTGCTTTAGAGCCGGAAGTTCACTGACAGGAATACGTGGCAAGAGAGACGGGATCGTCACGATCGCTACTGCTTCACTGTCAGACAACCGGTCGCGAACAGCTGCTTCCATGAAAGCTTCGAACAACGGACCCACGATAGCCCCCACTTTTAGTGTACCTAAAACGCTTACATATAGCTCCGGGGTACGCGGCATGAACACAAATACGCGATCGCCTTTTGCGATGCCAAGACTGCGCAGCACATTCCCGAATTTGTTGGATAACTCACTCAACTCGGCATACGTATAGGACTCTTCTCTGGTCAAATCACTGTACAAGAGTGCTGTCTTGTCTTTGCGATCGGTCAACACATGACGGTCAATCGCTTCATAGGCCATATTTACTTTACCGGTTTCGTACCAGGTAAACTGCTTCTCAACATCAGCCCAATCAAAATTGGCGTAGGTTTCATCATAATTTTGCAGGTTAAACCGGCCTTCGGTTGCCGGAATTTTTTCTACGTTCATACAATCACTCTCCCAATACATCTTATTATATCTTTTACACCGCAACATTCATAATATTTCTGCACTTCCTGCAAAATTCCTTCTGCCAAAAACCTACTTATTCAGATTGAATAAAAATCTAGTATAATGGACGTTGCTCACAAAATAAAACAAAGGAGATGGCAAACTACAATGACATGGATATTGATAGCTGTTGCTGTCACTTTGCTTTTTCTTCGTGCTTATCGCAATACATTCGACGTCCATACTCAATATGTAACGATTCCGCTTCAAACATCTGAGCGGCTACAAGATACGATTGACTGGGAACCGCTTTCTGTTTTGCACCTTTCTGATTTGCACATGGAAAATTTATCGGTAGACGCGAAGTACATTGTCGATCAGTTCTCCACTCAGCGATTAGATATGATTGCCATTACCGGCGATCTTCTCGATCGACAAAAAAATATACCGAAAGCAGTTGCTTATGTAAAAACGGTCATGAGCTTGCAGCCATCGCTGGGGACGTTCGTCGTTTTTGGAAATCATGACTATGTACTGGCCCCGACTAAGCTAGCTGAGTTGAAATCCGAGCTGGAGCGAATTGGCTGCCGAGTGCTCATTAATGAACATGTAACCCTCGATCATCAAGGCCAGTCCCTACACGTAATTGGCGTGGATGATTTCGCGACGCGTCGCAGCCAACTGGCTAAGTCGTTTCAGCATGTACCTGAAACGGGAGCAAGATTGGTTTTAACCCATGATCCCAATCTCGTATTGCAAATGAAAGATTACCCTTACGATTATTTGCTGTCCGGCCATTTTCACGGCGGTCAAATTCACTGGCCACGCCCGTTTCATTTGGCGAAGATGGGCAAGCTGCCAAAATTAAATATGGTAAAAGGATTACATGAAGTAGACGGGAGACCCTTTTATATCAGTGAAGGACTCGGTCAGACGGGCGTAAATATTCGTTTGCGTTCCCGGCCAGAAATGACCTTGCATACGTTAGGAGACGCCCGCTTGACAGGCCCTGCTTGTGAGCACCATACACTTTCTCCTGCATTGCAAGAGTCAGCCGCCACACTTGCCATGGAGTAAGGTATAATAGCCTTACTCTATTTTTTTTGTGCGTAGGACGGAGGTTTTGAATGGATAGGTGGATCAAAGATGTAGAAAAAATTCGTCAGGTAACCGGCTTGCCGATTGAATGTTTTCAAACGTCCGATAGAAACGTAGAAAAGCTCCAAACTGAGCAGGAAGAAAAAGGCTGGGAACTGATTATCCATACGCAGGAAAACGGCGTTGTCTGGGTTGTCATGATTGAATCGATTCACTGGCACGCGTCTGCTCGCGCTTTGCTCAGCCTCTTTTTTACCCAGCCTGACGAGAAAACATCCTTATCCGATCAACTTGTGCTGTGGTTAAAAGGAATTGCTTCCGGGAATCCAATCGCTATGCCCCACCGCTTGGAACAGCGTTGGCCTTGGCGGGAAGAACGTGCCTGCTTTTTACTTGAGAGATCCCGGATTGACAGCACCTTTGAATGGAGCTCTCTGCAGCCTCTCTTGCATGACTTTTTTAAAGGCAATCAGGTTGCAAGTCCTTCGCTTACCTTTGTCCCATTGAATCACTCCTATCTTTTCCTAATCGTCCCTCTCTCTATGCTGGGAAATCAATGCGAAAAAGAAGACCTGCTTGAATGGGCTTCTGGCATGCATGACCTGATAATGACTGAATGGATGGAAAACGTCCGGCTTCTTGTAGGAGTGGCAATTTCCACACCGATCATCCTGGACAAAACGCTCAAACAACTTTTGTCACTTTCCCACGCCCTGCAGCAGTACCGCCCTCGCACGATGGTTGCAGGCAGCTGGTTGTATCCTTTAGAACGCTGGGCAGCGTCTCTTCCACCTGATGCTTCAGCTACTATTTCGGCACACATCCACTCGCTGGTCCCCATTCCTGCCTTAAACGGGGAACAACTCGAAACATTGGAGACGCTGTTTTCTCGTCAGCTGAATGTGAGCGAAACGGCTCGCAAGCTCTATCTTCATCGCAATACCCTGTTGTATCGCCTCGACAAGCTGACAGAGCTGACCGGTTTAGATCCACGTCTTTTTCCTGATGCAGTGCTTTTGCAGCTCTATCTCCTCTTTCATCAAAATTAACCAAACATTTTGTACAATCTGACTATAGAGTGAATTCGTGTGGCTTGGTACGATTCTCCTATACATTCATCGAACCCGCTCTCTTCATTTAAAAACGGAGGTGCCAGCCAAAATGGCAAAAGTGACCCTAAACCACATCTACAAGCGATATGGGAATAATGTGACAGCCGTTGACGATTTTCATTTGGATATTCATGATCGCGAGTTTCTCGTTTTGGTAGGGCCATCCGGCTGTGGAAAATCCACGACCTTACGGATGATTGCTGGACTGGAGGAAATATCCGAAGGCGATATGTACATAGGGGAGCGGCGTGTAAACGATGTTGCTCCCAAGGATCGAGATATCGCGATGGTTTTCCAAAGCTACGCTCTCTACCCTCATATGAATGTTTATGAGAACATGGCGTTCGGTTTGAAATTGCGCAAATTTTCAAAGTCAGAGATTGAAAATCGAATCCAGGAAGCTGCTCGTATTTTGGATATTTCGCATTTGCTTGATCGCAAGCCCAAAGCTCTCTCCGGTGGACAGCGTCAGCGCGTGGCTTTAGGTCGAGCGATCGTACGCGAGCCACAAGTATTCTTGATGGATGAACCGCTATCCAATTTGGATGCCAAACTGCGTGTTCAGATGCGTACGGAAATCCTGAAACTGCACCAGCGCTTGAACACGACGATCATTTATGTCACGCATGACCAGACCGAAGCGATGACGATGGGTGACCGGATCGTCGTGATGAAAGACGGCTTGATCCAACAAGTCGCCACGCCTACGGAAATCTACAACAATCCGGTCAACCTGTTTGTTGCCAGCTTTATCGGTTCTCCTGCGATGAATTTTGTCAAAGGAACCGTCACAAGTAATGGCGATTCACTCGTCTTTGAAGCGCCGAATATTCATATCCGCTTTCCTGAAGACAAGGCCAAGGTATTGCGTGAAAAGGGCTATCAAAATAAGCCTGCGATTTTCGGAATTCGCCCAGAAGATATTTACAGCGATTCTACCTTTTTAGAAGCGAATCCGTTCGAAAGCTTCCTGCACGCCGAGGTCGATGTAGTGGAAAATATGGGCTCTGAGCTGTATGTCTATTTTAATAATATTGGCAATGTCCAAATGGTGGCTCGAGTCGATTCCCGGGAAGGCTTGAAGCCAAAAATGTCCGTCAAGCTGGGGATGGATCTTTCCAAATGTCATCTATTTGACAGCGAGACGGAACTGGCTGTATTCTAATAGCGAAGTGAAAAGGAATGTCTTTTCCGACATTCCTTTTCTTCTTTTTTTGTTGGGAAAAATGACCCCGACTTTATAGCTGAATCGAGCAAGTATAGAGAGAAAGAGTGGAGAGAAAAAAATGGATTATCAGATCGTCTTTTTTGATATCGACGGTACGTTGCTGAATACCAAGCATGTCATTCCACCAGCAACCGTCGACGCCATCTCACAGCTAAAGCAAAGCGGTGTAAAGGTGGCCATCGCTACTGGCCGTTCTCCTTACCACCTGATGCCGATCGCCGAGCAGCTAGGCATTTACACTTTCGTAAGCTTCAATGGTTCCTATGTGATGAGTGAGGGCTCGTTCATACATCATACCCCTTTGGCAAAGGAAACATTAGCTCGTTTGGAAACCATGGCTGACAGCAACAATCATCCGATGGTCTTCCTCGGTGCAGATACTTGCTTTGCCAATGCGTACAATCATCCGCATGTGATTGAATCATTCAACTCTTTGCAATTGCCGCCCCCAGATCACCGTCACGGCTACTGGAAGGAAGTACCGATTTATCAGGCCTTTTTGTATTGCAGTGAGCAAGATGAGCAACCGTATGTTGGACGTTTCAACGAGGTCTCTTATATTCGCTGGCATAAGCACGTACTCGACGTCCTGCCCCCAAATGGCTCTAAAGCAAAAGGCATTGAAGCACTACTGCGCCACTTTGATATTCCAGCAGCAAAGGCTGTAGCATTTGGAGATGGATTAAATGATAAGGAAATGCTCTCCTACGTAGGAATGGGAGTAGCTATGGGCAATGCCCATAACGAGCTGAAGCCATTTGCTGATATGATTACTCGTCACGTCAATGATGGTGGAATCCATCACGGACTGTTACAGCTTGGATTGATCTAGATGGAAGGAAGAGAGTAATTACATGTCTTGGGAATGGTTTAACATCATTGGCACGGTGGCGTTTGTAGTGAGTGGCGCTATCATCGCCATGGAAGAGGAATATGACATCTTGGGCGTAATCGTTCTCGGAATGGCAACCGCTTTTGGCGGCGGAATCATGCGCAATATCCTTCTGGGTATACCTCTTACCTCATTTTGGAATCAGGGAACATTATTTACGATTGCCCTTGTGACGATGCTTATTGTCTTTATTCTTCCCCATAAATACCTCGGTTACTGGAATCGGTGGGGAATGTTTTTTGATGCCGTTGGTCTCTCTGCTTTTGCCATTCAAGGCGCGATGTATGCTACGAAAATGAATTACCCGCTCAGTGCTACCATAGTCGCCGCAGTACTTACAGGAATTGGCGGGGGAATTATCAGGGATGTACTGGCAGGTCGCAAACCACTCGTTTTTAAAGAAGAAATTTATGCTGTTTGGGCGATTGTTACAGGCATAGTGGTCGCGCTCAAATGGGCTACTACCGTCAGTGAGCTGTACTCCCTGTTTATGGCCATCGTTCTGTGCCGGATGATCTCGGTCTACCGCGGCTGGAAGCTTCCTCGCCGCTCTCTTCGTCCGGTGCCTGCTGCCCCTGCAAATAATCGAATGTAAGCTTTTTCCTTCATAATCACTCTCTCCATGTGCACGCTATAACCATAAGCACTGGAGGGAGTGATTTTTTTTGCGGGTCTTGCCTCCGATCGTCGTTGCCATCGCTTTGGTCGGACTAGTCGTCGTTCCTTATCGTATCCATCAAAATGCTGAGCAAGAAATGCGCGAGCCTCATCCGAAAGTCACGTCTATTGGTTCGTCTATCCCACGTATCAACTACATCGAGCAAGCAAGGGACATCCGTCGCGGGCTGGAAGGAAAGAGCCATATCAAGACCCTTCACCACAATCCACGTGACCGCAGCCACTATGTGGAGCATGAAGTCGTCGTGCGCTTCTCTCCTCGTCCCGAGCAAAAAAAGATTGATCAGTTGGTAGCTTCTCTGGATGCCAAGATCAAACGCGACTTTGACAAGTTCCTGATCATCAAATCAAAGAGCCTGACTACGGAACAATTGATGAAAAGGCTGGCTGAACACCCTGATTCTGCGTACGCCGAACCGAATTATCTCCTCCTGCCAAACCGTAAACCAAATGATACCTACTACAGTGAGTACCAATGGAATCTCCCATTAATTGGTATGGAACAGAGTTGGGACATCAGCGAAGGCAGCAGCGATGTCATTGTTGCCGTGGTGGATACAGGCGTTGATATGGATCACCCCGAATTTGCTGGCAAGCTCGTAGAAGGTTACAACGTGTTGGATGACAACAATAAGCCACAGGACGATAACGGACATGGTACGCACGTCTCTGGGGTCATCGCTGCGAAAACGAATAATAAGGATGGCATCGCCGGAATGACCTGGAAAAGCAAACTGATGCCTGTCAAAGCAATAGGAGCAGATGGCTCTGGATCTGCGGTAGATATCGCCCAAGGGATTTACTGGGCTACCGATCACGGAGCAGATGTGATTAATCTGAGTGTGGGTAACTACACCTCCTCTGCGGCTTTGAAAGAAGCTTGCCAGTATGCTTTTGAAAAAAATGTGGTTCTCGTAGCTGCCTCCGGAAATGACGCAAGTGATCAGCCGAGCTATCCTGCTGCCTATGATCAAGTCCTCTCTGTTGCAGCCGTCGATCATCGCAAAGAACGAGCCGACTTTTCCAACTTTGGTGATCATATCGATGTCTCTGCACCCGGAGTAGATATTCCGAGCACCTACATTTACAGTGATTATGCCTCCCTGTCAGGTACCTCGATGGCGTGTCCGCATGTAGCGGCATTGGCTGCTCTCGTACGCTCCGTTCATCCCGGCATGAACAATCGTGATGTGATGGAAGTGATCCGTAAATCTGCCGTTGATCTCGGCCCCCCTGGTCACGATCAGTTGTATGGATATGGCATGATTGATGTGAATCAGACACTGCACCAGATCCGTCCGGTTGAGCCCGCCCAGGTAGAGCAGCCCAAACCACAAACAGTTGGCGGTTTGTTTCACAAGTTTTTGCTGCGTCTTCGCCATGGCTTCCAGTAGCGTTTTCAAAATGTATGAGTCACTGGTGGAATTTTCCAGAGACTAGGAGGATCGGATATGAAAGCATGTATTGTATTTGCCCAAGAAGGAAAAGACAGCTTCTGCCACGTAATCCTGTCTCGCGTGACTCAGTCACTGGAAAAGGAGCAGATTACGTACGAACTTCGCGATCTATACCAGATGAACTTTCAACCTGTATTTACTGCCGAAGATATGCAGCGAGTAGAGCAGGGTACCAGCTCAGATGATATTCAATCTGAGCAAACAATCATCACAGATGCTGATCTTCTCGTTATGATTTACCCCGTATGGTGGTGGTCCGCTCCAGCCATTCTCAAAGGATATATCGACCGTGTTTTTACCAATGGCTTTGCCTTTCGCTACGGCTCTGATGGTCCAGTCGGCCAGTTGACGAATAAACAAGCCATCGTCTTCACCACGACACGCGAATCAGCAGAGAGAATGGCCGCAACCGGGCTTGATTCCGTAATAAAAAAACAAATTGTCGATGGAACCCTGCAATTTATGGGCTTTGATGTCACCTACCAAAATTTTGCCGCCGTTCCTTATGTAGATGACGCAGCCCGTAGGAACATGCTAAGCCAAGTCGAAACCATCATAGCGGGTATTCGTCAGCCAATTGGGGTATAAAGAAAAAAGCACAGGCATTTATGCCTGTGCTCGTTCATTTTGCATTCGTTTTTTAGTAATGTAATCTGTTTCATAATATTGCAGATCATCACGCATTTGCTCAAACACTTTTGACAAAGAAAGGGTCAGTTGTTGCAACTCAGGGGTCACCTGCTTGCGGAAAATGATAGCGTCTTGGCCAGTGTAAGAATAACGGCCGTCTTCATCGTAAACCTCGCCTTTTGGATAGTAGAAGTTATTGATACAGGTATGATACACCTGGTACAGTACTTCCTCGGCAAACTCCTCGTTAAATCGTGCTCGGCGCAGGGATACCCCCAGCCTTTCGTACGCATTTTCACAGTAGACCAGCAAATGGCGCAGGTCAGAAAGGTAGTTGCGGTAGTAGGATTCAAACTCTTCCGGATCGCCTGATGCTGTAACGAGACCGGATAATGTAACCTGGTTTAAATAACGTTCCACTTCCATGCTAACCTTTTTCAACTTGGTATACGTCTCTTCACACAATTGTTTCAGATGAGCTGCTGACATAATGTCCCCCTTGCGTTGAAGAATCTGCATTTTATAAATAAGTATAAAGGAAAGATTCTTTATAACACAAGCGTTTCTTTTTATGCAAAAGTTGTCTATACGATCGTAGTTTCACTCACAGATACCGTTTTTTTCCGGTTTTGAATCAAGTAAATAACATAAGATGCGAACAATCCCAGTAGAGTCATAAAGCCTAAAACGGTGAGATCTTCACTGACAGAAGAGAGTCCATGCCCTTTGGTAAGAATTTCTCTCACGCCATCTAAAAAGTAGGTAAGTGGTAATGATTTTCCGATCGCAGCGATAACAGTTGGCATCGACATAAAAGGCCACGTGAAGCCTGATAGCATAAATGATGGTACAGCAATCATCATCGCAATTTGAGTGGCTTGAAGCTGGTCGCTTGAGAAGAAGGAGATCATATACCCGATTGAGAGAACCGCCAAATTAAAGGCACTAGCAACAATCATTAGGTCAATTGTACTTCCATAATAAGGAATCCCAAACCCTTTTAAGAGCAGAGTGAAGCCAAGGAACATATTCAGTGTCCCAGCCATGAAATATGGGAGCAGTTTACTCAACGTGATGGCAAAAAAGCTATTAGATGCCATCGTCTCTCTCCATGTGCCGGCCTCTTTTTGCTGCGTAACGGAAAGGGCGATCCCCAGGAACAAGACTTGTTGCAGCACTGTCCCTGCAAGACCGAACACCATAAACGACAAGTAGCTGAAAGTAGGATTATACAAGACCCGGTAGCGGTAGTCGATCCCGGTAAAGAGGTTTTTCCCCTCTTCCCCCCAACTTCCTTGTGCCTCCAGCTTCTTGAGCGTCGCTCCTCCAGAAACAGTCTTTACCACTGTACTGGCTGTTCGTACCGCTGTATTGGAAATCATCATGTTGCTGCCGTCAATTACGGTCAGCACCTCTGCCCCCCGTCCCGCTTTTACGTTTTTTTCCAAATCAGCAGGTATGATCAGGGCAACATTTGCTTCCCCTTTGTCGACGAGCTGCATCGCTTCCTCCTCGGTTCCTACAATCGAGGTAATCCGAAAGGTCTGATCGACTTCAAAGGCTCGATACAGTTCTCGGCTGAGCTCGGTTTGGTCTGCATCGACAAGCACGGTTGGGATTTCCATTACTTTTTTCTCACTATAGAGAAAGCCGAACAACGTTAAATATATGAGAGGGACAATGAAGATAACATTACGAATTGTTTTATTGGTAAAAAGATTTCTCCATTCATTCCAAAAAAGTCGGGGAAAATTACTCACCGCTACCAGCCCCTTCGATCTTCCACTCTACCGTAAGTCCAGGGCGTAATTCTGTATCGGAGACTAAAAGTTTCACTTGGAAGGAGCGAATGTCACGATCCCCTAACTCTTGCGTCGCTTTTTTCACAGCAAAATCGGCAGCAGGCGCAATCGTAACCACTTTGGCGTCCACGTCCCGTTTCAGTGCGGGTACGTACAGCTTCACAGCATCGCCTGTCTTGATTGCAGCTAGTGTATACTCGTTCACATAAAACTTCACATAGTTGTCTGCTTTTGTTTGGATCGTCACGACAGTGAAGCCTTGGGCCACTAGCTCGCCTTTTTGAACAGAAACCGATTTGACGATCCCATCGACTGGAGCAGTCAGCTTTGTGTTGTTCAGATAGGCATCTATCTCTGCCAATGCTCCTTTTGCTTGTTGGACTCCTGCTTCAGCCGATTTTACATCCAATTGCTTCAATCCTACTTGACCGCGGGCTGCTACCGCTTGGTCATAAGCTGCCTTTGCCTGATCCAGCTGTGCCTGGGAAGCGTCGATTTGTTCGCGGCGAGAACCGGATTGAGCCATTTTCAGTTGCTCATTGGCTGCCTTTAGTTCTGCCTGTGCTTTGTCAGATTGCATTTTGGCCTCTTCCACTTTCACTAGTGGAACGGCTCCTTCAACTAGTAGCTTTTGCATCCGCTCCAAATTTGTTTGTGCAATCTGATTGGATGTTTCAGCCGCTTGGAGCTTTGCTTTTAACTGGGCGATTTCCTCTGCACGCGCTCCGTTCTTGTTTGCATCCAGCCCCGCCTTGGCAGCATTGACTACAGCTTGTGCCTGATCCACTTGGGCACTGCTTGAGCTATCGGTTAGGGAAACACCCTTTTTCGCTTGCTCCAGCTTGACCTGGGCGAGATGGTAGGCAGCCTCAGCCTGTTCCTTTTTTGCCAACAATTCCTCACTGTTTAAGGTCGCGACGAGCTGTCCTGCCTTTACTTCGGCTCCCTCAGTGAGCGAGATTTGGTCGATTGAACCGCCCATTTTAAAGGAAAGATCCACTTCTGTTCCCTCAATGACACCTGCCATTTTGGTGGTACTCTGACCGGTTACGCTGCCCACACCCGGTCCAAACAAAATCGTTCCCAGTACTGTAATACCGACTGCAAAGCCGGCCACCCCGATCCATGCACGTTTATTCATCTTTCATTCTCCTCTTGTTATCACGAAAATCGACTATCCGATTTCCTTTTCTATTTATGGTCTTGTAAAATCCCCGCTAATAAATATTGCAATGTCTTTCTGCCTACTTCACTGTTTACAGGCTCTTTGCGGAACTGCTTGCGAAGCACAGTAAATCCAATCATTCCGAACAAGGCTGAAGCGAGCGTACGAATCTCTGCATCTGCTCTGATGTAGCCTTTTTGCTGCAAATCCGTCATATAGGCTTCCATTGTAGAAAAGTAACCGGTCAACAGCTTCCCGACCATCTGATCGCGCTGCTCGTCACCGGTGAAAAAGCTAAGCAGAAGAAAACATAATTCTTGATTCTCGGAAAAGAAGCGAAGATGCTCATCCAACACACTAATCATGCGATCCTCTAAAGAAAGCTCTTCCTTTTGCATCACGCTGTCCACATGATAAATCAGCATCTTCACGCCTTTTTCGATCACGTAAAGAAATAGCTCTTCTTTGGTTGCAAAGTGATAATACAGCGTCCCTTTTGCCACCTGAGCCACTTCTGCGATCGTATCCATCGAAGTTTCGCTAAATCCGTATTGCGCAAAAGCAGTTAATGCTCCTTGTGCTATCTGGTCTTTTTTTGATGAGGCCATCACTTCCATCCCCTTTACAGATTTTGAACTGACTAGTCAGTACAAAAATAGTTTATTTCTCCTTCCTAGTTTTGTCAAGTGGTCAGAAACATAAAAAAAGACCGCTACACAGCGATCTTCTTTCTATTCTCCAACGATCTGACGATAAGTTTCTTGTGTTGCTGGCATAGGCTGCACACCCAACTGTTCCTTTAATTTCGTTGTACATTTCTCATACCAGCGTATTGCTTGCGCACGGTTGTTCAACCGGAAATAAGCAATCATGAGCAACCTGTATGCCTCTTCCCAGCAGTCATCCACCCGCAAGATCGCCTCACACCAGCGAATCGTTCCCTCCACGTGATTGGTTTGCAGTCTGCTTTTTGCCAAGCGTTCCGCTCCGCGCAGGAACAAGCCCTGCAGGCGTTCCCTCTCTTCTACGCACCAATCCTCATAGCGACACTCAGGCATGTAGTCCCCTTGGTAATACCCCAGTCCTTTTTCCAGAAGTACTACAGACTGCAGCTGATCCTCTTCTGCGAGCCCCAGCGTCACAAGCTTCTCGAACTCTTCTACGTCAATATGGTAACCAGAAGCGAGATTAAATCCGTATGAACTGCTATGCCGCTGAATAAAAAATGTATCTGCTCGCGCGGCACGATCAGGCTCCAATGCCTTGTTGAGGGCATTCAGCGCTACCTTGAAGTCGCGAATCGCTGACTCCTCGTCAGACTCAGGCCACAAGCAGTTCATAATTTCCTCACGTGCCAGGAGATGCTGTCGCTTTGTCAATAGCAATTGAAACAACAGCTTAGCTGTTCCTCGCTGCCATGCCTTTTCGCTGAGCTCCCGTTCTCCCAGCCATACCCGAAACTTGCCCAACGTCTGAATGCGCAAGGTATAGCCCGGGTGGAACGTCACATTTTGCAAACCCAGGTCATTTAGCAACTGCGAGACATAGTCTGGGAACACTTGCCTACGCTGGGCTTCGATCAAGACAGGCATCAACTGCTGTACATCATGAGGCGTTAGCATGGTCGGACGTTGCAGCAGGAAATGGTACTCACCTGACTGCATTAGTGACATGGCCTGGGTCACAGCAGGTACGAATGACTCCCATTGCTTGTTGCGATAGGCTAAAAAGCTGAGCCACAATTGACAAATCACCACTCCGTAGCTGTCGCCGCAATGACTGAGACGCTTCTCGCAATCTTCAAAAGCAGCCTGCGCCTCGTTTTCCTTGCCATATGTAGCATACGCGATGCCGATTGCGACACGAACGAGACTGCCTAGCCAGTCGTCCCGCATGGCCTCTGTCTCTTTTATCCCTCGTCTACCGTATTGGAGGGCTTGTTCCAACGATTTCTCTCTTGCATAAAGCAGCGTCAGTCCTAGCAAAGTCTCGGACTTGCCACGTGTGGATTGAAGCTCCTCCATCATCTGCAAGCCTTTTTCATACAGCTTTCGGATCTCATCTGAAGGTAATTCTTGACTGATTAAGGCCGCATGAGCTTTTCGCACGTACCCGTTCGCCTCAACAAACGGGGAGTTTGCAGCCCGTCCAAGCTGTATTGCCGTCTCCGCTGCCTTCATGCCGCGCTCCCACTCTCCATTCAAGGCATAAACAAAAGAAAGCAAGAGAGAGGTTTCCCGATAAGACCTGGTCAGTGGTGGCTTTTTGGTCTGCTCTATACGCCACTTGTTTTCTAGCAGCTGAATGGACGACTGCAAACGGCCAGTCCGAAACAACAGCCGAGATTCTAGCTCCACCTCTGTTTCCTGTTCGAGCTCCTGACTACGCCGGTACCATTCTGCCGCCTGTATCGCATCACCGCGATTCGTATAAATCTCTGCGAGCAAACGATACAGGCGAGGGGCCATTTCGCTTTCCTGTTCGGCAGGGGGCAGCAATTGGATCGCCCGCTTCAATAACTCCTCAGCTCTAACGCCCTGTACGCTATCGAGATGAACCCGAGCCATTCCTTCCAGCCCGCGACATTGCCCGATTTGATCCTGCTTTTGTTCGCAAAGCGCAAGAAAATGCTCATACGACCCAAACGCTTTGAAATAAAGACAGCGGTACCGCTCAACTTCTCCCTGGTAATACCAGAGCCAATGCTCTTTTTCTTTTATCGGTTCAGGTATGACCGTTACCCATCCGTACAAAAAGTCGAGTCTTCCCGCTGTCAGCAGACGCTCTGCCGCCAGGTAAAGCCACTCTGCAAGCACTTCCCACTGTTCAATCAATCGCAAGCGATCAAAAGCCTTACCCTCTTCCCCCCTCCGACGGTGCCAAATGGCCGCATCCATGTTCACCTGAAGACAGATGTCCGTATGGGTAGCCAGTTTACTGGACAAAAGTCGTTGAAACAAAGGATGAAAGGAATAGACGCCTTCGCTGTTTACGGTGAGAAACAGATTGGATCGCTCAGCTTTTGCCAAGAGATTGATCCCTTCTTCCCCCAGTACCTGCTCGCAATCCTCCTTGACGAACTGTTCAAGCACAGCCGCCCCCAATAAAAACTGCTGCATCCGGGGATCAAGCTTTATCCATACTTGTGCTTCTAATACATGCATCAAGGACGATAAGTCGCGAAGGCAATCGGAAACAGAGGTCCCACGCATCACTCTTTCGCCAAAGGAGCGCAAGGCGGTAATCCACCCTGCCGCTACCTGTTCAATCCGTTCCCACTCTTCTGGAGTCAAGGTGACGTCATATTGATCCAAATAAAGGGCTTCACATTCTTCCCATGTAAATACGAGGTCGTCTTCCGTCAGCTCGAGACATTCTCCGCGTACGGACAGCAACTCCAGGTCAGGCCACTCGGGACGAGCCCGAGACAACATAATCAGCTTGACCTGTTGTGGCAGTTGACCTGCCAATCCTTGGACAAAGCAATCCACTTCGCTGCCGCTATCAATCTGGTGATAGTCATCCAGTACAATAAGCTGCTCCGTTTGGATGAGCAAGCATTCTCTGACGAACAGCTCTGCCATGCGTTGCCAATCCAATTGTACCTCTTGCCCATCATGATGTTCCGTCCTATCCAGCAAATCCAGAAGCGCTTGACCAAAATGCGGATTCACCCTCCGCATACTTTCCACAAGGCAACGCAAAAACGCTTGGAATCCGTTGTCCTCCTCACGAACGAAATACCAACTCGCTGCAAGCCCTGCATCGTGCAAAAAAGTAGCCATCGCTGTCGTTTTGCCATAACCGATCCCTGCATGCACCAGACATAATGGAGCATGGTGAATCAGGCGCAGTTTTTTGGCCAGCGATGGTCGTCTCAGCACATAAGGTTTTTGCCTGGGAGGTGTTATTTTGGAAATAGGGATCTGGGATGAATTCATAGCTTGCACTCCTTGCCGTTCTCCTCTACACTCTTTTGAACTATTTCCCCATTTCAGCCTTTTTTCCTGCCATTCGCATCCAGCAAAAAGCCCACCCGGGCATCCAGGTGGGACTTATCAGTCGATGAGATTGACTCCTTTTACAGTGTAACCGATGTCATTGATCAGCACTTGAAACTCCTCATCGCGAACAGGTTCCCCGCGCACGATCCGTGAATGAAGATCCGAGATTTTGTCGTAAATAGCACCGTTTGTAGAAACGTACATGATAGTAAAGCGTGATTCGGTTTGCAATCTGGCCCTCATCCTGTCCACCACACGTTTTTGCAAGGAGTCAGGATGGCCATTGTCCACACGTACAATTTTTCCTGGCGTATATGGAATCGATGGTCTTGGGTTGACTTCATCCACTTTCGGCGTATCGATGGGTAAGACCCCGACCAGCAAGGTATCTTTATAAGCTAATACTTTAATGTCTACTACTCCCGGTATGTTCTCTGCGTGACGTTCGAGCAGAGACACCAGATGCGGCTCTCTATTGTGCACCATTTTCTGACTGATCATGGCGGCTGGTCCTTTGTCCATACCTACGTTGTCATTTTGATAATTGATCCCGAAGGACTCAAATTTTGCCTGGTTGCCATTCATATCCTCGCTACCCTGTTCCTTGTTTGGCGAACACCCCGTAATGAAGCTCGCCACCAGAAAGGAAACGGATAACCCCAATCCGATTCGTTTCACTGAAAAAACACCTCCTTGCCGTTAGTTTGGTGTGCAGAAGGTGTTCTTACTCAAAAATCTACGTCCTAAATACTTACAGTAGAAGAGTTAAAACGCTACTTAACTCCTCTACCTTTCGACCTAATTTCAAATTGTTACAAAAATGAAACCATATTGCTCCAAAAAACCGTTACAATAGACATGCAACGACGATATTTGCAATTTGATTTGCAATTTGAAAGAGGCGGAGAACCATGAAAAAATTAATACCTTTTCTTATCCTGGCACTTATTTTAAGCATGATTCCTCAAGGTGGGAGTTCCGCCAACACCTCTGCCATTCAATTAGGAAGTGATGTTCTCTTTGATCAATTCCATCAAGTGATTGAAGGCAAAAAAGTGGGACTCGTTACTAACCAAACAGGTGTCAACAGTCAAGGCTCGAGTACGATTGACTTGTTGCGACGGGATCGCACTGTTACTCTGACTGCCCTGTTCGCGCCTGAGCACGGATTGGACGGAAAAGCAGCTGCCGGCAAACAGGTTACCAGTCAAATTCATCCCGTCTACGCTATCCCTGTCTACAGCTTGTATGGTTCGACCAGGATGCCCACCAAAGAAATGCTAGCCAATGTAGATGTGCTGCTCGTCGATTTGCAAGATATTGGCTCGCGTACATACACATACGTATCAACCTTGCAGTACTCGATGACGGCAGCCAAACAGCAAAATAAACCGGTCATCGTCCTCGATCGCCCTAATCCTGTTGGAGGTACGATTGTTGACGGGCCTGTGCTAGAGAACTCTTATCGCTCCTTTATCGGTGTCGATACGCTTCCGATGGCGCATGGGATGACCATTGGCGAGCTTTCCTTGTACTTCAATCGGAATATTGGCGTCGATCTTACCGTAATACCAATGCAAGGATACACACGCAACATGATTTATCAAGATACGGGACTTGGCTGGATCCAAAGCTCTCCACATATTCCTGATCTGGCCGCGGTCTTTGGCTACATGGCCACAGGTTTGGGTGAGGGTACCGGAATCAAGCAAGCAGACAACTTTACATGGATCGGCGGAGAAGGAATCGATTCTATCAAATACGCTGACTTGTTGAATGGAAGCTTGTTGCCTGGGGTTGTATTCTTGCCTGAAAACAAAGAAACAGCGGGTGGGGTTCGCTTGCAAATTACCGACCCCCATACCTTTAATCCAGCCAAAACAGGGATTTACGCTTTGTCGTACGCCAGACAACTGAGTCATTTTCCCGTTCCGAAAAGTACAGATCAAAAAGTTACGATGTTTGACTTAGTAATGGGTACGAACAAGGTCGGACAACTGCTGGAGCAAAATCGCGGTCCTCAAGAGATCGAGGCATCCTATGCTGAAACGCTTTCGAAATTTAAAGGACTGCGCCAGACATTTCTGATCTATGGAGAAGAACCTTTCCAACCGATTATTCCGATCCATAATAAACCGGTCGTTCCACCTGCTCCGGCGTCACCTCAACCCACGACGCCACCAACAGCAAAGCCTGAAGCAACGACACCACCGCAAACAAAGCCTGCACCGGGCAATTCAGGAAGCAGTGGCACTACGGTTAAACCACCGGCAAAACCACCTGCACCTGTACCGGCACCAAAGCCAGCGCCAAAGCCTGTCCCTGATCCAACTGGCACAGACAAGGTGGCCTATCTCACGTTTGATGACGGGCCGTCTCCAATCACACCTTTGGTTCTGGACACATTGAAAAAGCATCAAGTCAAAGCGACCTTCTTTATTGTTGGTCGAAATGTACCCGGCAATGAAGCCATTCTGAAGCGGATCATCAGCGAAGGTCACGCTGTCGGCGGTCATACGTACTCCCATGATTATCGGGTTGCGTACAAGAGCAAAGATGCCTTTTTCGCAGATTTGGAAAAAGGGAACCAACTGATTGAGAAGGCTACAGGGGTGAAGCCAACCGTCTTCCGCTATCCTGGCGGCAGTACGAATTCCGTCAGTCTAAAGTATCAAGACCCAAAGCTCTACAACGAGCAGCAGCCAGTCATGAAAGCAATCAAGGAAGAAGCGAATAAACGGGGATACATCTTTATAGACTGGAATGTGACCAACGGAGATGCCCGGAGCAATCATTACACCGCAGCGGGAGCTCTCGCCAATATCAAACAACAGGTGAAGTCCCAAAAAGAGATCGTGATTCTCATGCACGACGCCAGTACCAAGGCACCAACAGCCCAAGCACTGCCCGAAGTGATTTCTTTCTTAAAAGCAAAGGGGTATCGCTTTGACGTGATCACGTCTGAGCATCCTACTGTTTCAACCGTAAAGTAAACAGGAGAAAGCCCGCTCATGGTCGTTGTAGCCGATTGAGCGGGCTTTGTTTTGCAAAAGCGAATCGTTATTGTGTAGCAAGAACTTCGTAGCGCAAGCGAAGTTCTCTTTTTAATATTTTCCCACTGGGGTTGCGCGGTAAATTGTCCGTGATCACCACATACTTGGGAGCCTTGAATGAAGACAGACGATCTTTGCAAAAAGCGAGCAGCTCCTCACAGGTCAATGTCTCGTTTGCCTTTGGCACCACAACCGCCGTAACCGCTTCTATCCAGTATGGATGCGGAATTCCGATTACGGCAACCTCTGATACCTTGGGATGCTGATAAATCAGCTCCTCTACTTCTCTGCTCGCGACGTTTTCTCCGCCCGATTTAATCATGTCTTTTTTCCGGTCTACGACGGTAATAAAGCCTTCGTTATCCATAATCCCTAAGTCCCCGCTATGGAACCAGCCGCCATTGAAAGCAGCCCTCGTTTTTTCTTCATCGCGGAAATAGCCAAGCATCGCATGGCTGGTACGGTGAACGATTTCTCCGACGCAGCCGCGAGGTACTTCCTTGCCTTCATCATCGACGATTTTGGTTTCTACATTCAGCGCAGGCTTTCCAGCAGAGCCCGCCTTTCTGATCTGCTCTGCCGGCTTTAATACGGTTGCGAGTGGAGCCACCTCCGTCTGACCGTAGAAGTTGTAAAACTGCGCATCTGGCAGACGCTGATTCAGCTCTTTCAAAACCTCCACAGGCATGATGGCAGCCCCGTAGTAGCATTTTTTCAGTGAGGTCAAATTCCGTGATGAGAACGCTGGCGAACGCAAGAGGGCTATCCAGACAGTCGGCGGACAAAACAGTTGAGTCGCTTTGTACGTCTCTACCGACTGAAGCATCAGGTCAGGGGTCGCCTGTTCCAGAATAATCCCACTTCCCCCCAAATACACATACGGTCCTAAGAAGCAATGCAATTGCGCGCTGTGGAACAGTGGAAGCGCATGGATCGCGACATCGTCTTCACTCATATTTCCCTCGATAATGGTACTGACGTATTCGGAGATAATACTCTTGTGCGTCAACATGACCCCTTTTGGCTTTGACTCCGTTCCGCTCGTATACAAAATCTGAGCCACGTCGTCATCTGCAAGCTCCACTTCTGGTTCCCCATCATTCGCATGCGCGATCATCTCACGAAATGGGATCCATTCCCCATCTGGAACAGCCGGTCTGGAGATGAGCGACAACAACCTCGGAATGATTCCTGCTTGCTGGATTGCTTCTCGGGCAATGGGCAGGAACTCAGGCGATACAAAGCAGGCGCTGACTTCGGAATGACCCATAATATACGCTACGTCTTCTTTGTTCAACATGAAATTGATAGGCACCAGGACAACACCCGCTCTAGCTGAAGCGAAGGTCAGAATGGCAAAATCCATGGAATTGCGCGATAACAGGGCTACGCGTTCGCCTTTTTGCAAACCCTTTTCCAAAAGGACATGTGCCGTCTGGTTAACCATCTGATCGAATTGACAGTATGTAAGAACCTCTTCCTCGAACTGCAAGGCAATCTTATCTGGAAACCGCCCATGACTTCGTCGCAGAATATCGCCTAGCGTATTTCTCCTCACCCGTTGGGATTCGATCATGTGCCTGCCTCCCTTGGAAAGCGTTTACAGCTATTATACAACAATTATCTATATAATGCGTATTTTCTGATATTTTTGCACAAAAAAAACGACAGCTTCCTCTGCATTTTTTGAAGCTGTCGCGGGCCCCCCAAGAATCAATCGAGTCCCTACGTAAAGCATATATCATATTGTCGTGTGCATCGACCTTGGTTCTTCTGGATTTTGAGGAAAAAAAAGGGTCAGTCTCTATCCGACGGAACGGTCGTTGTCATGTAAACAAAAACGACCTCCTGTAAATAAATAGGAGGTCGGTGCGTTCTCATATAGTAATAGAATATGGCGGAGGGAGCAGGATTCGAACCCGCGTGAGCTTGCACTCTAACGGTTTTCAAGACCGCCCCGTTATGACCACTTCGGTATCCCTCCGCGTTTCAATTCAACAATGATTACTATAGCATAGGTCATCGGTTGTTTGCAAGAGTCATTCTACTTTTATTTTGTCCTAACGCTTTACGACCACCAGTTTCAGCTCTGTTAATTCCTCCATCGCGTACTTGACGCCTTCTCTGCCCATACCGCTCTCTTTTACCCCGCCGTATGGCATGTGGTCCACACGAAATGTTGGAATGTCGTTGATGATTACTCCCCCGACTTGCAGCTCGTCAGCAGCTTGCAGAGCCAGTCCTAAATGGTTCGTATACACCCCTGCCTGTAATCCGTATCGGGAGTCATTCACCAGCTTGATGCCATGCTGAACGGACTCAATGGGGTTGATCAGGACGACTGGACCAAACACCTCCTGACAGGAGACCTTGGCATCTGCCGGCACACCTGTCAACACGGTCGGCTGCAGCATGCGTCCCATGACCTTGCCTCCGCACTCTACTCGAGCACCCTGCTGTTTCGCCTCTTCAATCCAGTCTAATGCACGCTGGGTTTCTGCTGGATGAATCATCGCAGAATAATCTGCATCCTCAGAGAGAGAATCCCCTCCCCGCAGCGTGAGAGCTTCGGCGACAAATCGACGGACAAACTCTCCGTACAGCTCTTGTACCACATAAATCCTCTGTACGGAAATGCACACCTGGCCAGAGTAGGCAAATGCCCCGAAAATACAGCGTGGAATCACTTCACTTAGCTGTACGTCACGATCTACGATTACGGCAGAATTCGATCCCAGCTCCAGCGTCACTCGCTTCAAGCCTGCCCGATTGCGGATATCCATCCCAACTGCCGGACTACCGGTAAAGGTCACGGCTCTAACCCGGGGATCTGTAACCAATTGATCACCTACGACTGCTCCGCTGCCCGTCACCACATTAAAAGCACCAGCTGGCATACCCGCTTGTTCTGCCAGCTCTGCGAGAAACAAAGCGCTGAGCGGGGTTTGCGAGGCGGGCTTGAGGACAACCGTATTCCCTGCGGCTAATGCCGGGCCAACTTTATGAGCTACCAGATTCATAGGGAAATTAAACGGGGTGATAGCTCCGACTACCCCCAGCGGCTCACGAACGGTATAAGCGATACGTCCTTCTCCCCCAATCGCCGCATCAAGTGGAACCGTTTCTCCGTGCAGACGCTTTGCTTCCTCAGCAGCGAACTTGTACGTTTGGATCGTACGAATGACCTCACCGCGCGCCGTCTTGATCGGCTTTCCCGCTTCTACCGCGATGATCCTAGCCGCTTCTTCCAGTCTTTCATTCATCAGAATCGAAATCTTTTCTAACAGAACAGCCCGTTGGTAGGCAGGCAGCCGACGTATCACAGAAGTCGCGTCCTCGGCAGCAGCAATTGCTTTTTGTACGGTATGTGTATCTGCTTGGGGAATCTGGGCAATCTCCTGGCCGCTATAGGGTGAGTAGAGCGGTGAATACTCGGCACAAGTTACCCACTCTCCCCCGATATAGCATGCTTTTTTCATAGCCAACGCCTCCGTCCATGAGCGAAATGGAGTTGCATCTCTCCTCCAAGACATTCTCCAAACTGCCCAAGCCTCCTTGCCATTTTCTGTCGATGGCGTAGAAAAAGAAATCGACCCGGCGTCGACAATTAATGACGCGGGTCGCTTATTGTGATTGCTGTCGATATTTGCATAAACACTCCTGTTACTTTTGACTCATAGGCAGCATTTTTTTATTTTTTATCTTCAGCGATGCCGCACCATTCCAAAAGCGTTAGCGCAAAAATTTCGGCACAACGAAATACTTCATCCAGCTCAATATATTCATTCGGATAATGTGCCACCTGAGTAACCCCAGGTCCAACGACAATCGCTGGCGTATCTGCCAATGCCGTTAACAATCCTCCATCCGTTCCCCACGGTGATGCCTCTACAACTGCACGGCTGCCTGTTACGGCCTCAAATTGGCTATGCAAAATGTCCATGAGGGGATGGTCTTGATCCACGTCGCCGGGTACCCAACGCGCACCGTACCATTCCAGCTCCACAGGCTGCTCATTAAACCATGGGTCAATCTCTGCCAGTTGTTTCAATGCTGCTGCCATTTCTGCCTTGGCGTCTTCCATCTGCTCACCAGGCGCTACTCCCATACGACCTTCCAGCTTCACGAGATCAGCAACAGAGGAAGGCCATTTACCACCTTCGATCACGCCCAGGTTGATCGGAATCGGAATAGGCAATTTTTCGTACAATGGGTCATCCAGACGATCGTTTCGCTCTTTTTCCAGCTTCCCAATTGCCTGCACGACCAGCATGCTCTTTTCAATCGCACTTACACCTTCATAACGAGTCCCGCCATGAGCGGAGCGTCCTTTTACCGTCAATCGGAACCACATGGAGCCTTGCTGTTTAGGGAAGATCTTCATATTGGTCGGCTCCGGTATCAGAGCTGCATCCGCCTTGTATCCGCGCAAGATGGTTGCCAGCGTGCCAGCCCCGCCACTTTCTTCCTCGACCACGCTCTGGAAAATAACGTCGCCCTTTAATTGGACCCCCAGCTTTTGCAGCACCTCAATCGCAAGCAGAGAGGACAGGTTTCCGCCTTTCATGTCGGTAGCACCACGACCGTACAGTTTGCCATCTACGATCTTTCCGCTGAATGGATCGTCACTCCATTGAGCACGGTCACCAGCTGGGACTACATCCACATGTCCGTTCAAGATCATGGAGCGCCCCGCGCCTTGGCCTTTCCAAACGCCAACTACATTGGGGCTAGCGTCAAATACATCACGAGGGGAGACGAAATAGGGATGAGCCAACAGCTCTTCGCCTTCCATCACCCATAGATCAACAGCAAGTCCCATTTGCGCCAGACGGCTTGCGATGCTCTCCTGAATAGAGCGCTCCTCCCCCTGAACACTTGGGCTCTGTACCCACTCCTGCAGAAGCAAAGTGGCCTGTTCCCGGTCCTTCTCCAATTGCTCTCGAATGAGTGCTTGCCAGTTTGCCATGTCCATCCCCCGTTTCCTAGTTTTGAGTCCCTTACCGCGTCATGCAGCATGCGAGACAGCATTAGCGGAAGACAGCAACCTCGCCTTCCATTTTCAACTCCGCTTCTGTTGCGCCGATCACATCTGCTACACAGTACGGATACATAACCTCGCGCAAGTACAGACCGTCAGGCATTACTTCCATGACTGCCATGTCTGTGATAATCCAATCAGCCGCTTTTTTTGCTGTGAGCGGCAGTGAGCACTCGCGGACTATTTTGGAACGCCCGTTTTTATCGAGATGGGTAGTTACAACCATTACTTTTTTGGCTTTTTGCGCCAACTCCATAGCACCGCCCATTCCGGGCACACGCTTGCCAGGAACGATCCAGTTCGCAATATCTCCTGATTGGCTCACTTCCAGAACCCCGAGGATGGTCATATCTAAAAGGCCACGACGAATGATCGCAAAAGCGGTGGCGCTGTCAAAAAACGAAGCTCCAGTAGCTAACGTGACGGGAAACCCGCCCGCATTGCACAGCATGGCATTTTCTTCGCCTTTTGCCGGGCTTGGGCCCGTACCTAAAATACCGTTCTCCGCGTGAAACATTACCCGTTTTTCAGGAGAGATAAAGTCTGCAACCAAAGTAGGGATCCCGATCCCCAAATTGATGATCATCCCATCCTCTACTTCCATGGCAGCACGGCGAGCAATTCGTTCCCGATAGCTTTCTGTCTCTTTTACTTCTCCCATGCCCATTGCCAGTTCACCCCTTCACTTTGGACAATATAGTTGACGAAAACCCCCGGGGTGACGATCTCTTCCGGGTTTAGCTCGCCGATTTCCACGATTTCATCTGCTTCCACAATCGTAATATCGCCTGCCATTGCCACCAGTGGATTAAAGTTGCGAGCGCTTGTGTCAAAGACCAAATTGCCAAAGCGATCTGCCTTCTTGGCATGAACGATCGCTACTTCGGCGGTAAGCGGAGTTTCAAGCAAATACTCCTTGCCGTCTACAATCAGCTTTTGTTTCCCTTTTTCCGCAATGGTGCCGATACCCACATCAGAGAGAATGCCTCCCAGACCTACTCCACCTGCCCGTACACGCTCTGCGAGTATCCCCTGTGGGCAGAACTCTACCTCCAGCTCTCCCGCCGTCATTTGGGCTCCTGCGTTGGGATTGGAACCAATGTGAGAAGCAATCACTTTCTTGACGCGCTTCTCCGTCACGAGCTTCCCAATCCCGATATGAGGAAATGCGGTATCGTTGCTGATCATTGTGATATCCCGAATCCCTTTGTCCAAAATGCCTTGTACCAATGTAGGGGGATTGCCGATTCCCCCAAATCCTCCCGCCAAAAGCGTCATCCCGTCGTGAAAATGGGAAAGCGCTTCTTGAATCGAAACGACTTTTTCAAACCGGTTGGTCATCTTCCTTATCCTCCCCTCTATCCGATCAGTGCCTTGTCTTGCAGCTCTTGCTGCACGGTTTGAATCGCTTCCTTCAACAGTCCGATCAATTCATCAATTTGTTCCGTAGTAATGGTCAGTGGCGGCGCGATAATGACACAGTCGCCTGCTACTCCTTCAATGCCACCCATCGCAGGATAGATGAGCAGTCCCTTTTCAAATGCTTTCGCAATGACCTTACCACCGACTCCCTGAGAAAGGGCAAACGGTTCTTTCGTTTGTTTGTTTTTCACGAACTCGAGACCACACAACATTCCCAGGCCACGTGCTTCCCCGATCAACGGGAGCTCGTCTGCGAGCTGTTGCAAGCGAGAGAGCAAGTATGCTCCTTGTTCCGCTGCTTTTTCTACCAGCTGATGCTTTTCTACATAGTTCAATACGGCTAGTGAAACGGCTGCAGACTGTGGATTGGCACTATACGTATGGCCGGCCATGATCAACCCGCTGCCTTTTGTAATCGTCTCAATGATTTCATCTGAGACCATCGTCGCTGCCATCGGCGTATATCCGGCACTCATTCCTTTTCCGAGCGTCATCAGATCAGGAACCACACCCCAGTGATCCACACCGAATGCTTTTCCGGTCCTGCCCACTCCGGTCATTACCTCGTCTGCGATGAATAGCACTTGATACTTGTCGCAGATTTCTCGAATGCGCTGGAAGTATCCCTCTGGAGGTACGACCGCTCCTGCTGTTGCCCCGATTACTGGCTCCGCGATAAAAGCGGCCACCTGATCCGGTCCAACCCGCAGAATCGCTGTCTCCAGCTCGTTAGCGCACTGCTGTGCATAGTCTTCAAGCGACATGCCCTCTGGTCGACGATATGGATAAGGTCCGGTGATCGCCGGATAGTCTGCCAAAAGTGGCACAAAACGCTTCCGACGCAAGACGTGCCCTGACATGGAAAGCGCCCCCATCGTAATGCCGTGGTAGCTCATCCAACGAGAAATGATCCGGTTTTTCGTTGGTCTTCCTTTTTCTTGCCAGTATTGGATCGCGATTTTTTGGGCGGTCTCCGTCGCCTCGGAACCACTGCTCACAAAAAAGGTCCAGTTCAAGGAACCAGGCGCCCACTGTGCCAGCTTTGCTCCCAGCTTTTCCACAGCATCGCTGCTAAAATGAGAACGGTAAGCAAACGAAACATCCTTGGCTTGCTCGTACATAGCCTCAGCGACTTCTTCCACACCATGACCGATACTTGCTGTTACGGCCCCGCTGCACCCGTCAATATACCGATTGCCTTCTTTATCGTAAAGATAAATCCCTTTTCCATGTGAGATGACTGGATACGTCTTTCCCAATTCAGGCTTGATTACATTGCTTTTTTCCATTGTCGTCGCCACCCTTGTTTATAGGTTTTGTTCAAAAAGGAGGACAAACTTTTCCCGGACTTTTTAAACATCCTCTAATACTCTACCTCTATCCTAGCTGACCTGCGCCTTTGAGCCATCCGACGTGCTGGCAAAAAAAAGTGGCGAAGAGACAAAATCTTTTGTACATTTTGTATAAAGAACTTTGCAATATTGGAGGTACTCCTCATGACGATAACGATTCGAGAAGCGTTGCAACTGCCTGACATGGTTCAAACTCGGCTGATTGCCGGAGCTGGGGGTCTGGATAACCCGATACGCTGGGTAACGATTGTGGAGGTGCTTGAAGACGCTGGACGGCTACAAGAAGGTGAGTTTTTGATAACCACTGGATTTGGACTAGCTGACAACCCTTTTCGCCTGACGTCTTTTATCCCTTCCCTTGCCAAGCAAAAGTTGAGCGGCGTCGCTATTCATACCGGTTTTTATTTGCGTGAAATTCCAGAGAGCTTTATTGAATTGGCCAATCGTCACCAACTGCCGTTGATCGAAATCCCTACGGAAATCAATTTTTCCACGATCACGAAAGCGATTTTACAGCCAATTGTAAACAGGCAGTTCGAAACACTCGCTTATTCTCAGGCCATTCACAACCGGATGATTGATGCCGCCCTTTCTAAAGGCGGCTTGCCAGCAATTGCAGGAGAACTGGCGACCTTAACAGGCGGAGCGGTGACGCTGGTAGACGCACTCGGTTTCGAAGTAACACAGCACGGTTATGTGGAAGGGACGAGTCACGATCACACAAAAGAAAGTGCTCACTGTGTCCCGATACGTGCTAGCCGTGAGCATTTCGGTACATTGACTTTAGTAAAGCCGGGGCACGCTTGGGAAGAGCTCGATGATGTAGCTCTCCAGCATGCATCTACACTGTGTGCTTTGGAGTATGTAAAAGAACGTGCGGTATCGGCTACAGAATGGCGACTGAAGGGCGATCTCGTGGAGGAGTTGTTAAACGGGAAACCGATGAGCGCAGCGGAGCTAGACAGTCGCTGTCGCATGCTTGGTTACCCCTCGGCGGGCAGGCATCTCGTCATTGCTGTAAAAGTTGAGGGAGAGAATGGATCAGGGCTGGCAGAGCTTCATCAGAGTGTCATTACATTGATGAGACGTCTCTGTGATCGCCACCAGCGCTCGTATCTTTTGCGCGAGCGTCCACACTGTCTGTTGTTCGTGCTGCCTGACGATCAGACAAGCATTTCGCTATTAGCTCAGCTCACATCACGCTGGGAACGGCTCCATTCGTCCTACGCCCTGCATATCGCGATCAGCAACCCGCGGAATCAGTTGACCGATGTGGTCAGCGCGTCTGAGGAAGCGATGTTTGCCTTGCAAGCTTATCCATTATTAGCTGCGTCCCCCGACTGTCTTCATTACCGGGACATGCAAGGCTATCAGTTTCTGTTTCCCTATCGGGAAAGTGAAGAAAACATGCTTGGGCTGTGGAAGCCTCTGCTTGATCCATTGATCCGTTATGACTCCAAGTATAATCAACAGTTGCTGGAAACACTCGATGTGTATCTAGGGCATAATGGGAACGGTCTGCAGACTTCTCAAGCGTTATATATTCACCGTCACACCTTGAAATACCGCCTCACCCAGATCGAAGAAAAAACAGGCTACCGCCTGGAGGACGCGCATCAGCGTTGGCAGCTTCAACTGGCCTTGATGGCACGTCGTCTTCAGCAGCAGCTTTATCCTTCTCACGTATAGCCTTTACTCTTGAATCGGGCGAAGTGACTTCACCCAAATGTTCATATCCTCATAACCAGAGAAGATCGTGCAGTTGTTGATGAGCCGCCCGCGGTATTCGTACCCCATTTTTGCAGCCGTTACGTTCATCCCTGCTGATTGCGCCCGCGTCAATGTGTACAAATAGTAAATACCGGCTTCCTCCATCCTGCGCTCTAGCGCTGTAAATAACGGCTGGAGGAGGCCTTTTCCCGCATGCTCAGGATGTGTCGCGCAATCCGTCATCTCTGCCGAGCCCATCCGCTCTGTTACCTCTGCCGATGCCGCACAAGCGATGCTGTCCTCAGACTCAACGACAAAGTAAATGGTACCCTCCAACATGGTTTTCCGAATGTACCCGGGATCATCCATCGGGGTAGGATACGTGGCAAACACGAGACCGTATAGCCGTGCCAGCTCCTCTGCATCCGCCTCAGATGCTTCTCGCAAAACATAGCCAGCAGGCAAAGCCTTCTCTTCCCCTTTAGCCGCTTTTGCCAAGCTCAGTGCGAGGATTTCTTCTTCCAGCTCGGGTGCTGAAGATGTCGCCCGTTCCTCTGTTAAATAGACCGTGAGCATATAAGCCGTTACCCCTTTAAAAAAGCCATCAATGGTCCCCTCCAGCGAAAAGCCCTCTTTGATCCAGGCGGGAACATCTCCTTTTTTCCCATAAACAATTAGTTTGGTGGCATCTGACTCAATCGCCAGCTCCCTTAATCGCTTGGCCCATTGTGCAATTTGTGTCCGATCATACTGGTGCAGCTTGACCCGGCTATTTTGATGGTCCAAGACCAAGTCACCTGAGGCCAACAACGCCTTTTCCTCTAACATGGCGCTTTTCCCTCCTACGCATTTGATTTTGCTATTTATTGTAGCAAATTCCTGATATCCGTCATCTGCCAATCTGTATAAAAAGGCGTCTGTCATGCACATATGGAGGACGAATGGGCATTCGATGAGCGCCATTTTCCCCATTCAGTCATAGGATGAAGGAAGGTGCTCCATCTGGGAAGGAGGGGGTTTGTGTGAGCTGCGGCAGAAACAACGATTTCGTGCTGGTATTGGTCCTATTTGTCCTCTTGGTGATTGTTCTTACTGCACTCGGATAGGTTTCTTCGGTTGCCCCTCAGGAAAGGTAGTATCGAGGGGCTTTTTACATATGCATGTAATAGAGATGTCTTTGAAGGGAGGAAGCCCACGTGCTCCCACTCATTTACGCCCATCGCGGCGCTTCCGGCCATTTTCCGGAAAACACGATGGAAGCTTTTCACGCAGCAGTTCGGCGGCGTGCGGATGGAATCGAGCTGGATGTGCAGTTGAGTCAAGATAACAAGCTGGTCGTTATTCACGATCATCAGCTAGATCGTACGACGTCTGGCACGGGTCTGGTCCGGAGTCACACCTTGCAAGAGCTGCGTCGGTTTCGAGCAGACAAAGATTCTCAATCCCGATCTTCCAAAGCCCGGATTCCTACCTTGCGCGAGGTGTTTCAAACTTTTTCTGATACACCCCTGCGCTTTATTATCGAAATGAAAAATTTCCTGTTGAACCAGCCACATTTAGAAGAGATGGTGATCGAACAAATCAGGCGCTTCCAATTAACCGAGCGAACCATTATTTCTTCCTTCAATTTCGATAGTTTGTTGCGAATCAAAAAAATAGACCCGCTGCAGACCACTGGTCTATTATATGTGGGGCCACTTGCAAAGCCTTGGGAAGTAGCCGAGCGTTATAAAGCTGATCAGATCCATGTGCCGAATGATCAGCTAAATGCCGATACGATAAAGCAGGCCCATAAGCACGGTTTAAGCGTACTCGGCTGGACAGTCAACAGCGGCCGTCAGCTCCAAGAAGCATTTGAATTAGGTGTAGACGGGGTGATTACTAATTATCCCGGGCGAGCGAAAAAAACTCTTCGCACGTATCATAAATAACAGAAAGGGAGCCTCATCGAGAAGGCTCCCTTTTATTGTTCAAACATCTCATTACGGTTGTGGGACGTAAAACTTTCCTTGCCAACTGTTTCTGTTTTTCAATTCAGCATCTATTCCGTTCAGCACTTCCCACTTCTTGCGGCTCCACATTGGCCCAATCAACAAATCAGGTGGCCCATCACCCGTGATGCGATGAACAATCATTTCAGGCGGGAGAATTTCTAGCGTGTCCACCACCAGCTTGGTGTACTCTTCTTGCGACAGGAAATCCAATAGACCGGCTTCATACTGTTTCACCATTGGGGTCTTGCGCAGCAGGTGCAACAGGTGAATCTTGATTCCCTGAACGTCCAGATGAGCTACTGCTTCTGCTGTCTGCATCATCTCTTCATGCGTCTCTCCCGGCAAACCGTAAATAATGTGTGAGCAGACACGAATGTTATGCTTGCGCAGCTTCTTGACGGCATCTACGTAGCACTGGAAGTCGTGTGCGCGATTGATCAATGTCGCAGTATGCTCGTGAACGGTTTGGAGCCCCAGCTCGACCCAGAGATATGTGCGCTCGTTTAGCTCGGCGAGATACTCCACGACGTCATCTGGAAGGCAGTCAGGGCGTGTAGCGATGGAGAGGCCCACTACCCCTTCTTGTTTTAAAATCACTTCGTACATCTCTCTCAGCTCTTCTACAGGGGCGTACGTATTCGTATACGCTTGGAAGAACCCGAGGTATTTGGCTTGTGGCCATTTTTCGTGCATGCGATTTTTTACATCGTGAAACTGACGTTCCAAGTCCATCCTGCGATCGCCTGCAAAATCCCCAGATCCTCTGGCACTACAAAATGTGCAGCCCCCTGTTGCCACCTTACCATCCCGATTGGGGCAGCTGAACCCGCCATCCAGTGGAACCTTGAAAATCTTTTCGTGGAAGGTCCCCCGCAAATGATGGTTCCATGTATGATATCGCTTATCGCCCCACATCAGTGGGACTTCGCTTGTGCAAATGTTTGGTACTACCTTCATTGCTGTATTCCTCCTCATGGCACAGCCACGTCACTCTAGGCGTAACTGCAACCGGGTGCCTCTGGCCACGAGACACACTTTCGATTCCTTAATCACGTCATTATACCAAATCAGAAGCTATTTTCGCCACTTTGAAAAACAGGAAAACCACAGGTTTTGTTCCCCTGTGGTTTTTATTTCGGATCGTTATTGCTGGATCTCCTCGATACGAATTGCGCGAGTGTGAGAGGTATGGCTCCACACCTGATTTTTCTTGGTGAAAAACGCGTAGAACATGATCGGAAGCCAGGTCAGGAAAAAGAACGGCAATAGCAACAGCCCGAGATATCCTTTTAGCGGTACCTTTTCCAAATACAGCGCCAGAATCGGCAGCAAATAGAATACTGCTGTTGAACCGTATACGAGCCAGCTTGGCAAAATCGTAGCCGCTGGTGTCAAGGCTGCGATATCAAAAAAGCGGCCCAGGAACAACAGAGACATCATGGTAACCATCAATACGTACATCGGTTGGAACAGGTAAAAGGCTGCATCCAGCATGCCCAATTTTCTGGACTTAATTCCGTTTTTCAAAACGGATCCAATGTAACGCCCCGCCACATCGTAATGGCCTTGCATCCAACGCAGGCGTTGACGCATTGAGGATTTCAAATCAATGGGCTTTTCATCCCACACTTTTGTGTCATGTGCCCAAGTTGGGTAAATGCCCCGCTCAATACAGCGAGTGGCAAACTCCAAGTCCTCCGTCAGACTGGTTGCTCCCCAGCCCATTTCTTTCAGCAGATTGCTCTCGATACACAATCCTGTTCCACCCAATGTGTTCGGCAGGCCCAAGTTGTGACGCGCAAGTTGCCACATGCGGTTCGTAAACCAGTACGTTACAGCATACGAAAGCGTGATCCAAGAATCGAACGGGTTTTTGGAATCCAAGTAGCCCTGGATTACTCGCGCCCCTTTGCAGAGACGGTCGTTCATGACACGCAAGAAATTTTTCTCTACAAGGTTGTCTGCATCAAACATGACAACGGCATCGTATTGCTTAGGTCTTGCCCAGAGGTTTTCCAACATCCATTCAATCCCGAAGCCCTTACCGCGCTTGGACGTATCAAAACGCTCACAAGCGTAGGCTCCGTGTTGCCGACTGATCTGTGCAGTGTTATCTGTACAGTTGTCACAGATGACAAAAATGTCGTACATCTCACGCGGGTAGTCCAGTTTTTTCAGGTTTTCAATCAACGGTGCGATAACGGCACTTTCATTGTGTGCTGCTACTAGTACGGCAAAAGTTTTCTGTGGTTCATTTGTTACTTGTTCCTTTTTGCGGAACAGTCCTGCGCATGAAACCAGGGTTTGGTACGTGCTTACTACTCCTACTGTTGAACTAAATCCGATGAATAATCCCTCAATGATCTCTCTAATTACACTCATGGGTTCTTCTCCTCGACCTAAACCAGATTTGGGTCAGATCTGATCCAGGTAGTGTTTTTCCAAAATTTCTCTATTGTTTTTCTCTCACTTGGCAGTGTACATCAAATGTGATTCCTTCGCAATGACCCAAAAGTGGGAAAAAATGAAGGCACTGCTATCACCTTTCCCACCTTTCATTCTTTCTATTCGACATCCCGTGACGACGAGCAGAAAAAAAAGCCCTTGTCAAAGAAAGGCTCGATTTGGTTAATGATCACGAACATCTATCGACGGTATCTGCATATATGATGGTGCGGTCGGCGAGACTCGAACTCGCACGGGTCGCCCCGCCACCCCCTCAAGATGGTGTGTCTGCCAATTCCACCACGACCGCTAAGATCTATCAAAAGTTCATTTCATTCCGGTTGACATGAATCACGGAATTGAGTATACACAATCCAATTTATGAAGTCAATACAACTTTCAGACATCCAATTACCCATTTTGCATTTAAAAAATAATGCCAGGTGACGAAGTCTTTGTTTATTTCCTATTCTTGTAAAATCATGTTTTTTTGTGTCGAATCATCTGTCAATTATGGAATCCAATTTCCACAAAAATATCATTGTTTCGTCACATTATACGGACCTAGAAAATGCTGTTTCTTACGTTTTCTTACATACTTTTGTTGAAATTAGACAAATTATTACCTGTGGTGGTAAAGACTATGAATATGAACGCATCCAGTCAAAAAAAGTTTGTGGGGGACGATTATGATTCCTGAGGACATTAAGCTTCTGCTGCATGATATTCGCTTGATTGGAGGTGGCATGAAGCAATACGAGCATCCTGATGACTGGCAACTGATTCGCAATCTTGTAGGGGACCCACAGGCTGTCGACTTAAGCGATGCAACACCTGAGTATTGGGCGAAGCTTAGGGCCTCTTTGGAGGATGAGAAGGCTATCGCCATGGAAAAAGCAGAAAAACGCTATCTGCACGGGCTCTATTATTATAATCCCTTTATCTGAGGCACAGTCAGGCGTACTGCTTTATTTGCTTGCCATCCGTCCCTATAAGAAACCTCCTCTCCATCTACTGAGAGATCGAGAGGAGGCGAGCTGTGCCGTTAAATCTTCTTAAAGACGCGTCTCTTCCTTATTATATACATCGCTTTCTAACTAATTTTGTCGATAAATTTGTTAGCACTTCATAACACTCACGAGGTCCTCCACGGTCACCCATTGCGAATCCCAATCGCTCACCAGCTTGAACCGCCTCCTCACCGCATCAATCTCGTGAACTACGCCCCACGCCTCCTCAATCGTTCCCAGCCGCCCTTTAGGCACAAACCATCTCACGTTAATTGCGTAATCATATTGCGTGCTGTCGTACACACGGAAGCACATTTCGCCGAACTCGTCATCCTCAACGGACGGCTTTTCGATAAGCCCGCGTTCTGCCTCCAAATCGATAATGGCCGCCCGATGTTCAGGTAACACCATCCGCAGTGATCCGAATAAGTTGTCAATTTTCTTCGCCAAAGTTACCGTCTCCTTCGTTCCTATGCTTTAATTACGGTCATCCGATCCGGCTCTGATCGCTGCCACTCGATATACTCTTCGCGCCAGTACGTCAAGCACCGTCATGATGCCGCCACGACTTCGGCCTGTCTTTACCCATAACTCATAGACCGTAGACCTTCAACGTTTTCTACCGCAACTGTGATCGTATCAATCATCGCGTCCCCCCCATTATCGAACATTAGTTCCCATATTATACTCATAAATCTTGATAATCAACACAAAAAAATACCCATTAAACGGGTACAGTCCGCTAAATGGGTACGTCTACTTAAACTGTCTGCGTAAGTTTCCGCACAAGCTCACTACCTTTTCGTGGGTCCTCTTTCACGAAAAAAACCTCCTTCACACTCAAATAGATAACTTGAGTCCGTAGGAGGTCCTTTTTGACCGAAATAACCGCGTTGTCTGACGTTCTAGACCGTATGGTTCCCGCTATCTCCCGTTCGCAGACCGTGTGATCGTTGACTTTTCGAGTGGCCTGACGGAACCATTCACGTCTGACAAACGTTGATATGACCCGGTTTTAATAGCGATGGCGTCCCAGGAGAGATTCGAACTCCCGACCGACGGCTTAGAAGGCCGTTGCTCTATCCTGCTGAGCTACTGGGACACATTTGGAGGGAGTACCCGGATTTGAACCGGGGGTGAAGGTTTTGCAGACCCGTGCCTTACCACTTGGCTATACTCCCATTATATGGGGCGATCGATGGGACTTGAACCCACGAGTGCCGGAGCCACAATCCGGTGCGTTAACCCCTTCGCCACGACCGCCATGATTATTACGTTGGTAGTAGATGTAGGTTCCTCTGGCAGGGGCAGTAGGAATCGAACCCACACCAAAGGTTTTGGAGACCTTCGTTCTACCTTTAAACTATGCCCCTTTGGTAGCGGTGGAGGGAATCGAACCCCCGACCTTTCGGGTATGAACCGAACGCTCTAACCAGCTGAGCTACGCCGCCAAAAATAAAAATGGCGGAGAGTGAGGGATTCGAACCCTCGCTACGCTTGCGCATACTAACGGTTTAGCAAACCGTCCCCTTCGGCCTCTTGGGTAACTCTCCGTGATAATATGCACCTTCAAAACTAGATATGCATGATTTTTGCTAAGGTTGTGTGGATAAGTCCTCGACCGATTAGTATTCGTCAGCTCCACGTGTTGCCACGCTTCCACACCGAACCTATCAACCTCATCGTCTAT